>CAZJIR010000043.1:0-12594 GCA_964546095.1 uncultured Pirellulales bacterium | reverse complement strand
GGCGTTGGCGGCCCCGAAAGGTCCTTTTTCAGCACCCACAACTCTGCATTTTTCTCACTTCGACTCGCCATCGGGTCATTAGCATCGAACTGCCGTGCCCCTGAAAGAAGGATATCACCGTTAGCCAGATACAGTGCCCGCGTGTAACCTTCATGGTAGTAACGGTGTGTCATTGGGCGGATAATCTTTGTCTTAAGTTCAATTTCATAGACATCCCCGAAAGTCTTCTCGATAAACAGTATCCTTTTACCATCATGTGAGAAGTCCGCCCTCTGGCCAAAGTGCGTCACCCGCTTTATATGCGCCGGCAGCTCATCTAATGGCGACCTGCCCTCTTTATCCTGCGTCTGCCCCAAACAGTTTGTCGATAATAACCCAACCAATACAAAAAATGAAAAATCGCTTACTTTTCGCCACATAGTTTTTCTCCTATCAACTATTTTACGATGTCTTACTAAATATTTTTCGCAGTACAGTTATTAATGTTCTCGGTTCAAAATAATTCTTTTCTAAACGCAGATATGCGGTTTGAGGTTCCGGGATTCGAACTTTTCCCGATACGTTTGCCAACAAAACCTGAGCATCACCACCACCATCATTCTCAAATGAAAATATCAAGTCCCGTTCCGAAGTAACTATGCTTTTTATATCAAGCTTGCTCGCTTTAATCCGAAGCTCCGCCAAATCCAACAACAACTCAACCTCTTCCGGCACAGGTCCATAGACATCTGTTAATTCACCCCTTATCTGCTCCAAGTCATCGTCGTTCTTTGCAACGGCAATTTTGCGATAGGCATCCATCCTGTGCCGGCTTATAGGAATATAATTTTTCGGTATAAACGTCGCAAATCCCAAATCGATAACCGCTGTCGGTATCTTCTCGACAGGCTCGTCCTTCAATCTTCTCACGGCCTCCGCCAACAGCTCGCAGTACATCTGATAGCCTACTATCTGGATATGGCCGGACTGCTCAGCCCCTAATATATTGCCCGCCCCGCGAATTTCCAGGTCCCGCAAAGCAATCCGAAAGCCCGCTCCCAAATGCGAATATTCTTCAATAGCTTTTAACCGCTTGGCCGCAAGCGGCGTAATCGTCCTTGATTTCGGCAGCAGCATATAAGCATACGCCCGATGTTTATACCTGCCCACCCTTCCACGAAGCTGATGCAGTTCCGCCAATCCGAATCTGTCCGCATCGTTTATAAAAATCGTATTTGCATTCGGGATATCCAGCCCCGACTCGATAATCGTGGTGCACACAAGCACATCAGTGACACCTGTTACAAACTCTATCATCGCCGTCTCAAGCTCACTTTTGCTCATCTGGCCGTGCGCAATGGTAACCTTTGCATCGCTCACAAGCTTCTGGATTTCCCATGCCTTTTTCTCAATCGATTTGACCCTGTTATGCAAAAAGAACACCTGTCCCTGACGGTTCAATTCGCGATAAATTGCTTTTCTGATAAGTGCGTTATTATAAGCGGTAACTGTTGTGACTATACTTCGCCTGTCTAATGGCGGCGTAGCAAGCGAGCTGATATCACGCAATCCCAAAAGCGACATATGCAGCGTCCGCGGAATCGGCGTGGCCGTCATCGTAAGAATATCAACATTGACGCGCAGCTTTTTAAGCTTCTCTTTATGTTCGACCCCGAACCGCTGCTCCTCGTCGATTACTAAAAACCCCAGGTCTTTGAAACCGACATCGCCGCTTAAAAGCCGATGCGTCCCTATAAGTATATCGACTTTACCGGCCCTGGCTCGCGCGATTATGTCTTTTACCTGCTTTGTTGTCTTAAATCGATTCAATATCTCAATGCAGACCGGAAAATCGGCAAACCGCTCCGTAAAAGTTCGGCCGTGCTGCACACATAACACGGTCGTCGGCGTCAAAATGGCAACCTGCTTTCCGTTCTCAATCGCCTTAAACGCCGCACGCATTGCAAGTTCTGTCTTGCCGTACCCTACATCCCCACACAATAGCCTGTCCATCACAATGGCCTGCTGCATATCCGTTTTAATTTGCCCAATAGCGGTGGTCTGGTCGGGGGTTTCCTGATACAGGAACGACTGCTCGAACTCCATCTGCCAGTTCGAGTCTTCTGCAAATGTAATGCCACCCGTTGCCTGACGCCTTGCCTGAACTTCAAGCAATTCGACTGCCAGGTCTCGAACAGAATTCGCAACTTTTTCTTTCTGCTTCTGCCACCTTTTCGAGCCGACCTTGCTCAGCTTTGGCCGTTTCGGGCTCGTGCCTATATACTTCTGAATAAGCGCGATATTGCGCACCGAAACCTGGACTTTAACGCCATCGGCATATTCAATCGTAAGATACTCATTCATCCCCCCTTTCTCTTCTATTGTTTTAATCCCTGAAAACTTACCTATGCCGTAGGAAGCATGAACAACGTAATCACCCTCCTGCAAATCGCTGAGGGTATCCACCGGCGATGTCGCTCGTGTAACCCTGCGTCTTCTTCGAAGTGCGTATTGACCAAACAGCTCATGATGGCTTACTACAATTCGATTAAGCGAACTTATTACGAAGCCCTGATGAATAAATCCCAATAACAATTTGAACCTTGCCGGTATTTTTTTATTAATCTCTTTTACAATTTCACCCACACGTTTAATTTCAGCCGCACTCTCGCAATATAGCAGCACTTCCCTGCCCTGTTTTGCCTCCTGCACCAGTTCTTCCAGCGCCGCCTTATGCCCGGACCAGACCGAAGTTGCTTTATGCTGAAATTGCTGCACACTTTTAACATCCACTTTCAGGAAATCGTCCGTACCACCTGTGGCAAATCTGCAAATATGAATCTGGGTAAAATTCTTTGCCGCCCTGTAAATATCCGACCATTCATAAAGCCGGCTCGTATCTTCGGCCCTACCCAAGAATACCTGTGCAACCTCTTCAACATCGTTCGGTTCTTCAAAAATTATTATGGTATCTTTCGGCAGGATATTTATAAAAAGCTCCCTCTGCTCAGATGTAGTCCCGCACACCGCCGAAACTATCCTGATATTTTCAATCTGTTGAGTTGAGCGCTGCGTATCCAGGTTAATTTGGCGAATACTCTCTATCTCATCTCCAAAGAACTCAATCCTGACCGCCCCGCCATCCTGTGACTGTTCATTCGGCTCATCAACCAGGAACAACTTATCGCCAACCAGTGGTGCATAAATATCAACAATTCCCCCCCGGCGCGCAAACTGGCCCGGCAAATCAATCCTCTCCACCCGCTCGAATCCATTTTCCACAAGCCACTCTACCACCTCCTCCGGCGATTTTTCTTTTCCCGTTTCCAGTTTAAGGCAACCGGCCTCTATTGCTTCAGGCTTAGGTACAGGCTGACAAAGCGCCTGTATCGATGCGGGAATAATAAAATTACTTTCACCGGAATCGGGTACAATATCCGAGATACGAGATACAACTTTTAACCTCTCAGCCCTTATTTCATCGGTGGCGTCTGCTAAGTCCTCCTCGCCTTCCCATGCGTTGAATACATCAACTCTTCTACCCCCGAAAGCATACAAATCGTCAGCGGCCTTGTCGGCATCATCAATATGCGTACATATATACAATATCGGCCTTTTGGTTTTCTCCGATATATAAGAAGTCAAAAGGCGCGCAAACGATCCCCACGTTCCCTCGACTTTTACCACCCCCCGCCCTCCTTTGGTGGCCTCAAGCCGGGAGATTATCTCAGAAACAATCTTGTCTGTCCCCAGTTCCATAGGACGTTATGCTAATGTCGCAGTATAAACTACTGAAACTCTTTAAGCGAGAATCTTTTCGAAATGTACTCCCCCTTGTCATTCACCACAAAGCAAAACTACCCTTGTCATTGCGAGCCCGAACAAAGTGAGGGCGTGGCAATCTCATGAAGATTTATCCTGTGGTTTTCCCACTAAGCGTTTCCAGCTATCGTCGTCCTGGCTGCTTCTACAACATTATCAACCGTAATGCCGAACTTTTCGAAGCAGATTTTTGCAGGTGCAGATGCCCCAAAAGACGACATCCCAACAAAAACACCATTATCACCAATCCACTTATTCCACCCCAATTCCACACCGGCTTCAATGCCAACCTTTGCTTTTATCTCTGGCGGTATAACAGAATTCCTATATTCCTGACTCTGCTTTTCAAATAGCTCCCAGCACGGCATACTGACGACCTGTGCGGTAGTATTTTCAGCAGCTAATTTCTCAGCGGCCTCCAATGCAACACCAATCTCTGAACCACTGGCTAAAAGTATCACATCATGCTTGTCGGCAGCTAACAGCACGTAAGCACCTTTATTAATGTTTTCTGCGGAGTTATATTTATTCTGGTCTAAAACGGTTAATCCCTGCCGGGTCAAAAGCAAAGCCACCGGCCCATCCTGATTCTCCAAAGTATACTTCCATGCCTGCGCCGTCTCATTGGCATCAGCAGGTCTGAACACCAATAGATTCGGTATCGCCCGCAAGGCCGCTGCATGTTCAACCGGCTGATGGGTCGGACCATCCTCACCCACGCCGATACTATCGTGAGTAAATACAAATATACTCGGATACTTCGACAGCGCTGCAACACGAATCGCACCACGCATATAATCGGAAAAGACAAGAAACGTCCCGCCATACGCCCTCATAAGCCCACTGACGGAAATCCCGTTGATTATCGCGCCCATTGCATGTTCTCTAATCCCGAAGCGTAAATACCTGCCATCCCGCGCATCTTTCTGAAAATCTTTACCACCCGCAAACAGCGTAAGATTTGATGGTGTCAAATCAGCAGACCCACCCATAAAAAACGGCAGCTTCGGCATTAGTGCATCTAAAACCTTCCCGGAGGCTTTACGCGTGGCAATAGAACTGCCCGCTTCAAACTTTGGCAGCATTTCATCAAGATTTACCCCCAGCTTGCCCTCTGATGTATTACGAAACTGCTCTGCTAAATCCGGATACTTCTTTGCATATTCCTCGAAGATTTTATCCCAGCTTTTTTGTGCCTCCGCACCTTTTGCAACAACCTCCCGCATATGAGCTGACACTTCATCAGGAACATAAAAGCTTTTCTCAGGGTCCCAGCCATAATTTTCTTTTATCAGCTTTATTTCATCATCGCCCAAAGGAGCACCGTGCGCTCCGGCCGTATCTTGTTTATTTGGACTGCCGAAAGCGATATGTGTCCGCAGTTTTATTATAGATGGCTGCCCTTTTTTGGCCTGAGCTTTTTTCAAAGCCTTCTCGAAAGCGGCCATATCGTTGCCGTCACCTTTGACTTCCTGAACGTGCCAGCCGTATGTCTCATAACGCTTAGCCCTGTCTTCGGTAAATGACAGGTCGGTATCGCCATCGATACTTATATGGTTATCATCATAAACAACAACAAGATTATCCAGACCCAAATGTCCCGCTAATGAGCTGGCCTCTGATGCTACGCCTTCCTGTAAATCACCATCGCTCGCAATGACATAAATTTTGTAATCTATAATAGGGAAATCATCCCGATTGAAATATTCAGCCAGGTATTTCTGTGCTATTGCCATTCCAACAGCGTTGGAAATTCCCTGTCCAAGAGGCCCGGTTGTAACTTCAACCCCGAGTTCAGGATGATATTCCGGATGTCCCGGCGTCTTACTGCCCCACTGCCGGAAATTTTTCACTTCATCCAGGCTCAAATCATAACCGGTCAAGTGCAGCATCGAATACAGCAGCGCGCTGCCATGCCCGGCTGACAATACAAAACGGTCCCGATTATGCCATTTCGGATTGGCCGGATTATGCTTCATGTATTTTGTCCAGAGCACGTACGCAACCGGTGCCATTCCCATCGGCATTCCCGGATGACCCGATTTTGCCTTCTGCACGGCTTCCGCCGACAAAAACCGAATCGTTTGGATACATAGTTCATCAAGTTCCGATAGCCCTGGATTCTTCTTAGTTACACTCATCACGATTTTCCTGTAATCAAACCCTCAAAATAAAATTCTCTAACTATATTAACTAAACAGATTCGGAATCATAATGCAAAAATCTCATTTTAACAAGGATATTATTATCAGAAGAATGATAAAACATAATTGCTTGACAAATCCACGCATCTGCCGCAAAATTTTAACTTCCACTTACGATTAAATATCGTTTTATAAGATAAGAGACTCTTGCGATGTATGATGTAGCTATCATAGGAGCCGGACCCGCCGGAGCCACTTTGGCACGCCTTCCGCCTGATAGTTATAAGGTTTTATTGATAGACAAAAGGCAGATAACAAATCCCTCAAGTAGCATCTCTGGAAAGTGTTGTGGCGGCCTGTTGGCTCCGGATGCACAAGGGATGTTGTCCAAGATGGGATTAGGTTTACCAAAAAGTGTATTGGTTAATCCTCAACTTTTTGTCGTGCGGGCCATTGATGTACAGAAAAACATAGAAAGGTATTATCAGCGGTACTACATCAATATGAACAGGCAGAAGTTCGACTCCTGGTTAGTGTCCATGATTCCATCGCATGTTGATATACGACTCGCCTGCCGATTCAAATCGTATGAATCAGAAAATGATTATATTAAGATAAAGCTTATTCAAAATAATAAGACATACGTTGAGCAAACAAGAATCCTGGTTGGTGCCGACGGCGCATCGTCAAAAGTCCGCAAACAGACGATTCCTGATTATCCCTTTCCCAAAATTTATTTCTCAATTCAAGAATGGGGCGAGGCAAACAGTCAGTTACCGTACTTTTCCACAATATTCGACCCTGAAATTTCAGACTATTATTGCTGGACCATTCCAAAAGAAAACCATTTGATTATTGGAGCCGCTCTTCATCCAAGGCTCGATGTTCCTGTAAGATTTGATTTGCTTAAAAGCAGACTTAGAGATTATGGCTTCCATTTTGGGAGAACTATCCACAGAAAAGCAGCCTTCATCTTACGCCCCATAAAGACCCTGCAGCTACCAACCGGCCGAGGGGCCGTTATACTATTGGGCGAAGCCAGCGGCTGGATAAGTCCAAGCTCTGCTGAAGGACTAAGTTATGCCTTTCGAACTGCGCTTATATTCGCAAAAGTGCTGCGCAAATCACCGAAATATCTCAATACACGTTTTCGTCAAAAGACCAAAAAAATGAGAGCAAACATATTCTTGAAGAGTATTAAGTCTCACTTGATTTACAATCCTTTTCTAAGAAACATCGTTATGAAATCCGGACTTCAAAGTATGAAAATATACAAATCGTAAATCCTTAAAAACACTCTCTCACACATTGCCCCGTTCCCAATAGAATTATCACAATCACTTTTTTTAATGCTAATGAATTAACTTGTTGAAGGATGTATCAATAGAAAATTTTTCATTTTTCGAAAGCAAGACAAATGCCCACAAATGCTGGCCTTACAACAAAAAGCTACAAAAGTTTTTCAAAAAAATACAAAAATCTCTTGACTTTCCTGGAGTTATCTATCATTTTATCGGACGGAGCAACCCAAATTGGAGGGTATGAAAAGGCGGGGAGCGAACCGCATTTTTTAAGCATTCCGACCCGCAGTTATTGCGTGGAGCAGTTGCTTTGCGCATAGCAAAGGATGCGTTTGTCCGTTTTTATGGAGAAAATCGGAGCGGGGGAACGGAGTCCCCTTTTATTCAAGGACGAAGGTATGCAATCTCACTCTAAAAGAATTCATTTCGTACTAGCCTCTCCCATACTCATCCGCGCTATAACGCGTGAGTCACTAACCTGTTAATAGATGACTCACAAATCAGCATAATTTGTAATTAGCTAAAAACTTTATCTGAAAACCTTATTTCGAGAGGAGGTGATACAGAAAAAAGAAAAAATATTGTC
This sequence comes from uncultured Pirellulales bacterium, assembly GCA_964546095.1. GTDB lineage: Bacteria > Planctomycetota > Phycisphaerae > Sedimentisphaerales > Anaerobacaceae > NIOZ-UU13. The sequence goes on along the minus strand of CAZJIR010000043.1, from coordinate 4,762 downwards.
AAATGAAAGGAGCACAAAATGAAAAGGATTTCACTGCTTGCAATAACAATATTGATTGCTGCGCCAACCATAGTAAAAGCACACTGTTACGTCCCCCTCCGTTATCGCACCCACTGGTCTCCTTATGCCTTCGGCTTGGTTTCCGGCAATGTTCGTTATTCTCCTTATGCTTTTAATACCAAAAATTCAGGTTTAGTCTATGGAGATGTCCGTTACTCTCCTTATGCTTTCGGTCATAAAAACTCCGGCTTAGTTGTTGATTCTTACAGTGACTATTTCAGAAGCCGTCATGGCTATTACTCTTATCCCACCTCTCCTGCTCCCGTTACGGTTGTTAATAGGACTTGTCACAGCACCTGCACTTCAGATAGTAAATGTTCCGACTCAGATGACCGGAAAAGCAACAGCAGTTATGGAGAAAAGTTAATCGCTCGTGAACAAAGAAGCAAAATATTAAGGGACTTACGACAACAAAAAAATTCAGTGAAAGAAAAGGATGCAAAGGAAACAATCTGCAGATACTTCAAAAGCAGAAATATCGATGATTATAAAACGCACGGTCTTTTGAGAATAGACGGCAAGACAGTAAACGTAAACTTCCTGTTCGAAGACAAAAACATAATGCTAACATACTGGGACATGGACGAAGTACAGTCTTTGGCCCGTCAGCCCGGATATAAAAGAAACTATTTGGAAAAGCATGAAAAAGAATGGCGTGACTTCTATAAAAAATATACACAAGAAGGTGGAAAAGTTTATCGAATAACAGCAGCGAATGAGAAAGAAACATTAGCCAGGCTAACGCTCTGCAGCGAGCTAAACGATGGGTAAATACCAATCGTAAAAATTAAATCAGGCAGGATGGGGCTTGCCCAAAAATTCCTTTGTTATCATTACCCGCACAAACAGATAAGGGATTGCTGAAGACAATCCCTTTCTGCTTTTATTCTGTGCTTTATTGGGCCATTTTCGAAACAAATCGATAAAGCCCCGAGCCGACATTAAACACCGCCCTGCCGTCCTCCATTCGCAGGAACTGTACCGCCTCCGCTTTGGTTGCAGGCAGTCCGCTTTCGGTAACACTCTCGACATCTTTAGCTGGCACATATACCGTTGCTGCGGTATTAGCCGGGATTTCAACATCCAGCCTGAATTTGCCGCCCCTGACCGTCCATTCACTAACAATATTACCATGAATAGATTTATAGCTGGCCTTTACGTAGCTTAATCCCCCGCCGGGTCTGGGTTCGATGCGTATTCGTTTATAACCGGGCTCATCCATATCGATACCGGCGACAGTGCCGAACAACCATCGACCAACCGAACCGAAAGAGTAATGGTTAAACGAATTCATGCCGGGGTCCTGAAAGCCCTTCTCTTTGGTCCAGCCGTCCCAGCGTTCCCAGATTGTAGTTGCTCCGTTCCTGATGCTATAACCCCAGCTTGGGAAAGTCTCGTTATTTAGCAAACGATAAGCAACATCCAGATGCCCCGTCTGAGTCAGCGTCGGCAGCAGATAACTTAATCCGACAAATCCAGTCGAAAGATGCCAATTCTTTTTCTTTATAGCCTCGATTAAATGTTCAGTAACAGCTCCCCGTTTGTCTTCGGGCAGTAAATCAAAATAAAGCCCCAATAAATAGCAGGTCTGAGTTTCACCTTTGATTCGGCCATCCTCCGACACGTATGCTTTATTGAAAGCCTCCTTGATTTGTTCGAATAGCTTTTGGTATTTTCCTGCCTCGTTGTTTTTACCGAGAACCTCGGCTGCTTTCGAAACCAATCGAGTGCTGTATGCAAAGTAAGCTGTAGCAATTACATCCTTTGGCGTATCGGATGCGATAGAGACCCAGTCGCCGTAACCATAGGCCGGTCGCAACAGTCCTTTACTGTTTTTCTCCAAATAATCAATCCATCTTTTCATCGATTCGTAATGCTTCTCGATTACATGCTTGTCATTATAGACTTGGTAAATCGTCCACGGGCAGATGACTCCCGCATCGCCCCAGGCAGGCACACCACTGCCCATAGCAACCTTGTGAGGAGCAACATCTGGAAACGCCCCTTCTTTGGTTTGAGCATCTTCGAGGTCAACCAGCCACTTGGTGAAGAACGCCGCCACGTCCATATTATAGGTAGCCGTTCGGACGAAAATTTGTGCATCACCCGTCCAGCCAAGGCGCTCATCCCGCTGAGGACAATCGGTAGGTATCTCGATAAAGTTACCCCGCTGGCTCCAGACTATATTACGAAATAGCTGACTAACCATAGGATTGGAACACTCAAAGGACCCCGCCGGCGGTGTATTTGAATGTACTACAATTCCGATAATCGCATCAGACGCAGGTTTGCGTGGATAGCCGGTAACTTCCACATATCGAAAACCATGAAATGTAAAACGAGGCTCCCAAATCTCCTGCCTTGTGCCCTTGAGAATATAAGTATCAGTGCAGCGTGCCTCACGTAAGTTCTCGGTATAAATTGTCCCATCCGGATTGAGCATCTCGGCAAATCGCATAACTACCTTTGTCCCGGCCTTGCCCTTTACTTTCAATCGAACCCAGCCGGCAAAGTTCTGGCCCATATCAAAAACATAAACACCTTTCTTAGGTTCGGTAAGTTTTTTAGGTTTGATTTCCAGAATCTTCTGAACCGTTACGCCGGGATAAGACTGAACCTGGCCCTGGCTCTCATCAGTAATGACTACTGTGTCCCAGGTCGAACTATTGAAGCCGTATGCATTCCAGCCGGGCATTTCCTTCCGGGCATCATAGATTTCGCCCATTAGAAAGTCCGCTTCGATAATCGGCCCATACGTGGCTTCCCAGGTTCTGTCGCTAACGACTGTTTGTCTGCCGCCGTCGGCGTATTCAATTTCTAACTGCGCAAGCAATCGCGGCTTGTCGCCATAGTGTTCTCTCTTTCGTCCGAAACCGATATATCCCGCATACCATCCATCAGCAACAATTGCCCCCATAGCGTTACCACCCCTATTTATCAGGTCGGTAACTTCGTAAGTCTGATAGTACACCCGTTTGGAATAATCGGTCCAGCCGGGCGTGAATAAGTCACTGCCAATCCGTTTTCCATTAATATGAAGTTCATAAAGACCCAGAGCCGAGACATAAACCACGGCTCGTTTGACAGGCCTGTCCACAAAAAATATCTTACGCAAATAAGGCGGTGGGGGCAATACTATCTCATCCTGTGATGGTCTACCCCACGGCTGCTCACCAACATTGGCAATCTCCTGAGCATTATTCCAGTTAACATCATCGAAATCAGGCTGTTGCCAGTTATCCTGCTCGGTTTCAGATGCCTTCCAGGAGCTATCAACCAAAATACTCATTGTCCCACCAGCTTCAAAATCAATCATTAGCTTTCCGGCAAGTACCGCATGGTTGGCGGCATCATCCTGGTTTGTACTTGAAATAGCTAAAGTATTTAATCCGGCTTCAAGTTCGTCGCTTATATCAATCGTCTGAGAAGGTTTCAATCCCGGTATTTTCTGTATTTCCCGGCCATTAATAAAAAGTATTACTTCATTATTCGCAGCCAAACGAATACGTGTCCGTCTAATTTTCTTATTCGGGCTGATTTCGACTTTACGCCGGAAAAACCGCCTGCCAGCCTGATCGCTCTTTCGCGGGTCACCCTCGCCAAACCATACCCACTTGCAATCGTTAAGACTGACCATTTTGGCCATGCCTGTTTCTTCGCCGGAGACCGTCGGCTCGGCATCATAACCTATCCATTCAGCCTGCCAATCATTCGATTTGAGAAGACCGACCATCCACATGGCCGGTTCACTCCACGCCGAGGCAATGCCATCCTTGTCCCACACACGTACCTTCCAATAACATTGCATTCGCGACCGCAGTGGCATGCCTCCGTACACCACCTGATTGCTCTGGTCGGACTCGACCTTGCCGCTGTCCCAGAGCTCACCGTGGCCATACGCAAGTTTGTCTTCAGTATCAGCAACTAAAATCTGGTACGCAGTCTGAACCTGACCTCTCTGACTCGACTCAACAATCCAGCTCAAACGTGGTTTAACAACATCGATCCCCAGAGGATTAGGACGGTACTCACAACGTAATTCTGCTACACTCACTCCGCTAAATGTAATATCCTCAACTCTAAAAGTAGCGCATCCACCAAAAACTAATATAATTCCTGTTAATGCAAATAGACTTACTCTCAATCTACTTTTCATTTATACACCTCCGTCTGTACTTATGGTTTGCCATTTGAGCCGCCGTAGATAAAACGCATTCCGCCGACATTTGGGATTATACCAACCGGGAACTGGGCAAACGGCTTGAATCCACTGGGCCAATAGACAAACAATGCCTTACCCACTAGATAGTCACGCGGTACAATACCTGTGCGGTACGATGCCATACCTTTATTTGCAACCCCTGGTCTCATCCACCACCTGCCGTCTTCACTATTGGGACTATTATCGCCTAACACAAAAAACTCATCTTCTTCCAGGATAAGAGGACTCTTTATTGCCCTGCCATCTTTGGGTCCATTGGCATATTTAAATTCGGTATAATGAATATCCCTGAAAATCGCCACATGTGATAGTGTTAGTTTGCCGGAGCCCATAATTTCCATTCGAGGCTGAATATCCTCTCGTATTTCACCTGCATCGTTGAGGCCGCGGCCCAGTTCGTGAGTTAATTTTTCGTTGCCGAATTGAAAAATCAATTGACGGTCAACATGGGCAAAACTAATTAGGGTCGATTTGTTTATA
>CAZJIR010000042.1:0-12691 GCA_964546095.1 uncultured Pirellulales bacterium | reverse complement strand
GTGGGTATGGAACTCTAATGACAGTTTGGAGCCGGCGATCGGTTTTGGATTCAAAGATGTTACAATTGAATATTCCCTTAATGGAACCGACTATATAACATTAGGAACTACTCATGAGTTTGCCCAAGCTCCTGGTGCATCCGACTATGAGCACAATACGACTATTGAGCTTAATGGTATAGCTGCAAAATTCGTCAAGCTTACAGCAATTAACAACTGGGGAGGTATTCTGAACCAATATGGTCTTAGCGAGGTACGATTCTTCTACATACCTATCCATGCGCAAATGCCTGTCCCGGATTCCGGCGCAACAGATATTGCTCTTGATGTAACCCTTGGCTGGAGGGCCGGGAGAGAGGCGGCCGAACATAATATCTACTTTAGCGAAGACATGCAGGCTGTGATAGATGGTGCTGCTGATGTTGTTACCATGACCGATACCAGCTACGGTCCCTTAGACCTCGATTTAGGCAAGACTTACTACTGGCGGGTCGATGAAGTCAATAACGCCGAGGCTACCAACATTTGGGAAGGTGACCTTTGGGACTTTACAACCCATGAGTATTTTGTCGTGGACGATTTTGAGGACTATAATGATTACGCACCTGACCGGATATTTGATGCGTGGATAGATGGGTATGGCATCACGACAAACGGTTCCACGGTAGGTTATCCTGACCCTATTTTTGCCGATGGTGAACATTTCGTCGAGACAAGTATTATCCACGGCGGCTCTCAGTCTATGCCATATTTTTACGACAACACTACTGCAGTGAACTCTGAAGCAACTATGACATTGAGCTCTCGACGAGACTGGACTGAAAAGGGGATTAGCACTTTAACGCTCTGGTTCAGGGGCAATGCTACAGGTTTAGTGGAAGACCCGGCGGGCACTTACACAATAGCTGCTTCAGGAACAGATATCTGGGGTACTGCTGACGAGTTCCGCTATGTTTTCAAGCAGCTGTCTGGGCCTGGAACAATTGTAGCCAGAGTGGAAAGTGTAGAGAATACAGATCCTTGGGCCAAGGCAGGTGTTATGATTCGCCAGAATCTTGAGCTGGATTCTAAATTCGCCGCAGTTTATATCACACCCGAAAACGGATGCAGATTCCAGGGTCGACTGACTCCGGGCGTTGATGCTGTGAGTGACACAGAAGTAGCAACCGCCGAGCAAATAGCAATCACTGCACCTTACTGGATAAGGATAGACCGTGACGCATCCGACAACTTTAATGGCTATTACTCCAGTGATGGGGTCAACTGGGTGGCAATGTCATGGAACCCGCAGAATACCGCAATGCCTTCGAATGTATATATAGGTTTGGTGGTGACCAGCCATAATCCTGCTGCGACGTGCGCAGCTGTATTCTCCAATGTAGAGACAACAGGTACGGTTAGTCCACAGATATGGACACAGCAAGCTATTGGAGTAGAAATGCCCAGTAACGACGCCGCTCCTATGTATATTGTCCTCAACGGCAGCGCTGTGGTTTATAACGAAAATCCGAATGCATCGTTGATAAGTGAGTGGACGGAATGGAATATCGACCTGCAGGAATTTGCAGACCAGGGTATCAACCTTATGGATGTTGATACAATTACTATTGGTTTTGGTGACAGAACTAATCCTCAGTTCGGTGGCTCAGGTCTCGTGTACTTTGATGATATTCGTTTATATCCTCTACTACCGGAACCAGAGCCGGCTCCCTAAACCGGGATTTATGTATGAATTAAAACTGTGTGATTGATAAGTTATATCTTTGTCAATTCGGGGCTTATACCGATTTATTCGGTATAGGCCCTTTTTAATTAACTTTGCTAAAGGGTGGTGGAACTGCGATATTGGTTTTGGTTATATTGGGAAAAGATAATCCGCAATAAACTATAGGATTAATTTTTTCGGTCCCCGTTCTCGATTAGAGTCGAATCAAAGCTCTCGCGGGTGTGACATTTCAATTAATTGTTCGGGTAGATGATTCAATATAGCAAATTTAACTAATCAGTTTGTGTAAAAGTGTTGCCTGATAAAAGAAATTGCGTTATTTTATGTCGTTGGCGGGTGAATTTGTGAATTGTGTTTCAAATGTGATATGAACAACACGAATGCAGAAAGGGCAGCAGGTATAAATTTACAAATTAATGGCGGACGAACAAAAACAATTAGTACGTTTACTTGAATTCGGTGAGAAGGCGGCTCTGAGAGAACTGCTTAGTGACCAGAGAAGCAGTGACATAGCAGAGGTCGTCGAGCTTGTAGATAACGAACAAAGACGAGCTATCTTCGATGCCATGGATAAGCCGACATCGGCTGAGGTTCTGGAAAAGGTCGATGAGGCGACCAGAGCCGAACTATTCGAATTGCTCGAAAATGAAGAGCTGAGTAGTATTGTTGCCGAACTTGATCCTGATGATGCTGCAGACATTCTTTCGGAACTTCCTGAAGAAGAAAGGGCTGAATTACTCGAGAGCATACCTCCGGCTGAATCGGCTGAGATTCAAGAACTAATGAGTTATTCGGAAGATTCAGCTGGTGGCATCATGGATCCGGTAGTTATAAGTGTGTCCGAGGATGCCACTGTTGCTGAGGCTGTTAATAAAATTCGCGCTGCAGAAATTGATGAAGATTTCTACTCAGTTTATGTTGTAAGCAAAGACGGCAAATTTATTGGCGATGTTCGAATTAGATTACTGCTTATCCGACCTGAAAACACGAAGATTGGTGATTTAGTTGATCCCGATACGATTCATGTCAGGGTCGATACCGACCAGGAGGAAGTTCGGAATATATTCAGTAAGAATGACCTGATTGTTGTGCCGGTCCTTGATGGAAAAAATAAACTGGTCGGACGGATTACAGCCGACCGTGTTATCGAGGTTGCAGAGGAGGAGGCTGCCGAAGACCTGTACACGATGGCGGGTACCGATCCCGATGAGCTGGATACGTTTTCTGCTTTTCGCGCAGCCCGGGTCAGAATGACTTGGCTTTTACCCTGCTTAATAGGGACAGGTATAACGGCTCTGGTTCTGATGTTTTTCCACGAGAAATTTAACATCGAAGAATTATCTGTTGTATATACCGCCGCGCTCGCTTTCGTTCCTATGATTGCGGCTATCAGCGGAAACGCAGGGTTGCAAACTTCAGCGATTGTGGTTTCAGGCCTGGCAACAGGTCACCTTGTGGCCTTGAGGATAAGTCAGGTTTTCACGCGCGAAGTGCGTATAGCTATTCTTGTTGCTTTAAGTTGTGGACTGATAGGTGGTTTGGCTTGTGCAATATTACTAAACATTAAGGCAGAAGGAAATACTATAGAATCTTTGCGTCTTGTTTTTGCATTCGGGATGGCTATGTTCTCGGCAATTATGGTAGCGACAACGCTTGGGTTGTTTCTGCCGTTTTTGTTCCGTCGAATCGGCATCGACCCGGCTATAAGCTCCGGGCCATTAGTAACAACTGCAAACGATTCGATAAGCGTAGCTATTTATATGACTTTGACACTTCTATTGTCGGGCTGACAGGGGGTGTTAAAGATTACTAAAAAAATTATTTTGGACGGCTCTGGGTGAGCTTGGGGATTATGCGTGTCGTTTTATTTGGCTTCAGGCAGAATCTGCATTTTCTTTAAGCTATTATCTGCGTGTGCGTCTGGTATCAATTCTCCACCGCGGCTTGCTTTTGTGAGAAATCTCTCTGATTCTTAATTTTCCTTTTTTTGTTGATAATTATTTTCTCCAAGCCAGCTTTTTTGGTGTTTTCTGTCCTAACAACTGCAGGGCGTTTCTGCATATTTCTGCTGTTGCGGCATTGCGATCGTTGAGCCCCTGCTCTAAAATCTCCAGAGCCATTTTCTTCATCCTGCCTTGCATCTTTCTGAGTCCGTATGCGGCAGCGTTTTTAGTCGGTACTGGATAATGATCGAATAAAGCAGCTTTTAAGATGTCTAAACCGTCCTCCTGCATCCAAGACAGCTTGTGAGCTGCTCGTCGTCTGTTTGATGCATCGGGGGAGTACAACTGCTCCCGGAGCTTTTTGAGAAGTTTTATTGACGCCTCATCCCTTTCCCGGCCTGAGAGTTTTCTTTTCTCCAATTCCATAAAACCACCCCTATATTTTGACTACTTCCATGCAATATCTTAAATTCTCACAAGATATGGCCGAATTGTCAAATATTTATTTAGAAAAGAATTTGTATTTTTCTCTGGGGACAGGACTTGGCTTTTTAGTAGCAGAAACGGTCTGCAAATCGTTCCTGCAGCTTCTTTTAGGAAGAGCTGTTCTATGGTTTTTGGTGAAAATCAATATTGTTCAAGCATCAAGGTTGACAATCTTTTAAAAATTTTATAGAATAGTTATATAAGAGTTTGTCTTTACAAATCTTATGGTAAGAGAACCGCTCTACCAAACCATAAGCGATAATAGGGCCGGTCGTGGTAGAAATGGTTAATTTATAAGCTTTGGAGTTAGTAGTAAATATGTCCGAGGAACAACCTATTGGTGACCAAACAAGCTTTGAGCATGAGCCGAGATTGAATAAATATTTCAGGGCTGCTATCAAAACCAGGGCAAGTGACCTGCACCTGAAAGTAGGTCAACCGCCGAAGTTGCGTCTTTTTGGGGAGTTGAAGAAAACAACCGGTGAAGTAATGACACAAGAAAAGCTCGAAGAATTAGTCTTCGAGATACTCACCCCTGTTCAAAAGGATTTTTTTCTTGAACATGGGACATTGGACTTCGCACACGAGCTCGATGGTGAATATCGTTTTAGAACGAACGTATTTCGCCAGCGAGGTATGATTAGCCTCACGGCACGGCGCGTTAATACAACCATTCCTCCATTTAAAGAGTTGCACCTGCCGTCAATATTGGAAAAGATATGTGAAAGCAGGCAGGGGCTGGTTCTCGTGGTTGGTCCAACGGGCTGCGGTAAAACCACGACAATCGCATCGATGATAGACTACATAAACCGCACTCGTTCATGTCATATAATTACAATTGAAGACCCTATTGAGTATCTGTTTAAGGACACTAAGGCTATAGTTTCACAACGGGAAATCGGGATCGATGTCAAAGACTATGAAGAAGCCTTGACGTATCTAATGCGGCAGGACCCTGATGTGGTTTTCATTGGTGAAATGCGGGATGAAAAAACCGTTAGCGCCGGCATGAGAGCTTCTGAAACAGGTCATCTCGTTTTCGGAACAATGCATTCAGCGAATGCGTCCCAGTGTGTCCACCGACTTTTAGACCTTTTTCCTCAAAACGAAAGGGATCTTGTAAGACAAACTTTAAGTCTGGCAATTAAAGCAATCATCAGCCAGGTACTGTTGCCGTGTCTGAATGAAGGTGTGGATAGGATACCTGCTGTTGAGGTTCTAATTTCAAACCCGGCGGTTAGAAAATTAATTTCTGAAGGTCGCGAAGTCGATTTACCAAATGTTATACGAAGCTCCCAAAATGAAGGTATGCAGGACCTTACATATAACCTTTGTGAGCTTGTGAATAATGGCTCAATTGACCCGAAGGATGCATATAAGCTCGCACCAAATACAGAAGAACTAAAAATGGCCCTAAAGGGTATCAGAACTACTGCCAGTGGCATTTTGTAAGATTTAACGGAGCAACTTATGCCGGATTTATTGTCAGCTTCTATTGGATACGGCGGCTACATATCAATAATCAAATTTTTTATCTTCCTGGTTATGTTTTTTGGATGGCTGCCATTACTTACTTGGGTGTATCAGGACGCTAAAGCATTAGAGACAAAAGAGGTTTTCTGGACAAGTATTGTTCTGGGTGCAGGAGCAGCCGGGGCGATAATCTGGCTGGTTGTACCTGTCTTTATCGTTGGAATGTTGCTCTATTTGATAACTGTGGGAGCAACATCTCTGGCTTATGTGAAGCACCGCAATGCGAGGGTTCTGGATTTTGACCGTATTCTAACAGTTGACCACATCAAAAGCCTGCTCGTCAGCAAAGAAAAGAAACTTGCAGCCCTGAAAAACTTCCTTTTTATAACAGCAAACAACAACGAGGTTCCTATTCCGGAACCCCGGACGCCGGATTTTTTCGGCTACAAGACAGCTTATGAAATTCTGAGTGATGCAATCTGGCGAAGAGCAGAAAATATTGCGTTTTCTCCAACACCACAAGACTATAAGGTGGCCTATTACGTTGACGGTGCAGCGCTGAAACAGCCGAATTTAGCCAGAGAGCAGATGCAGTATTTTATTCCTTTTATCAAGCTCCTTGCTGATTTGGATATTAAGGAAAAGCGAAAACCCCAAAAAGGTACTTTTAAGATCAATCAGAATAAAGAGTTTACTGAGTGGGAAGTGATCACAGCAGGCTCAACGGCAGGGGAACAAATCAGAATAAAGCATGTAACACAAGAGGCTATACCAAAATTAAGCGACATTGGTTTAATGCCCGAACAATATGAACGGTTAGAACAGTTTCGCCAGATAAAGCAGGGTGTGTTTATTATAAGCGGGCCAAGAAAAAGCGGTGTCACAACAACACTTTATGCACTATTGCGAAGTCATGACGCCTTCATTAACAATATAAACACACTCGAAAGACAACTTTCAAACAGATTGCCTAATATAACTCAACACATCTTTAACCTCAGTGATACCGGCACAACCACGTTTTCGAAAAAGCTGCAGGCAGTTGTGAGAATGGGACCGGATATTGTTGGCGTCGCCGATTGTGAAGATACCGAGACTGCCCAGATAGCATGTTCGGCTGCCAAAGACATGAAAATTATGTACGTTACGCTCAATGCGGATAGTGTAATACAAGCATTGGCTAAGTGGCTGAAATTTGTCGGTGACAGACAACTTGTTGCAGGGACCCTTCTGGGCATAAGTAACCAACGTTTAATGAGAATACTTTGCAAAGAATGCAAGCAGGCATACGCGCCGGATAAAGAGCTTTTCAAAAAATTCAACATCAGTGCCGAAAAAACGAAGGTGCTTTACCGTGCCGGCAAAGTGATATACGACAAACGCGGCAAAGCCTCAACGTGCGAACATTGCCAGGGGACAGGTTATTTCGGGAGAACAGGTATTTTTGAAATTATCACTTTGGATAATGAGTTAAGAAAAACTCTTTCACGAACTAAATCACTGCCGGAAATCGGTGCCCAGTTCAGACGTGCCAAAATGCTCTATTTGCAGGAACAGGCACTTAGGAAAGTCATCAGTGGAACAGTAGCTATAAACGAAATGATTCGGGTGCTTTCAGCATCCAAAAAGGCAAAAGCAACATAATTGTGAATGAGTTGTGAATTGTGATTAGAAAATTATGAAACGAATAACAAATCGTTGAAAACCGGAGATATCATAATGGCCAGCTTAGCTGTGGTATTAATAATTTTGGGATGTGCTGCTTATCAGTTTTTCAAAGGTACATTTGTCAGGGCGTGTGCCACGATATTGATTGCTATTTGTGCAAGTGTAGCTGCATTCGGATTCTTCGAGATTTTGGCAAATGTATTTATCGGTCGTGGTGCAAGAGGAAGTTTCATTTCTCTTGTACCCTGGGCGCAGTCTCTTTGTTTTGCTCTGCTATTCATTCTCGTCTTCGCACTGTTGCAGACTGCTATGATGTTCCTAACTCGTCAACCGGTTGATTTGGGTTTTCTACCTGAGCGTATAGGACGGGTTGTGTGTGGAATTTTCTTAGGCCTTATACTGTCAGGTTTTTTGCTTACAGTTCTTGAGATGTCGCCTTTACCGATTAAGTATCCTTATCAACGCTTTGACGGCAAGCGCCATAAAGTTCTGCTTAATGTCGACGGCTTAACATCAGGTTTGTTTAGCGTAATCAGCAATGGCAGCTTCAGTGGCAAAAGAAGTTTTACCACCGTCCATCCAGATTTTCTTGACCAGCTTTACCTGAACAGGTTGGTTTCTGGCGTCTCAGTTCTCACTGGCACTACTCCGGCGATAAGTATACCAAAGAAGGCTGTCTGGCCGGCTTCTGATAACCTCGATGAGCAGGTAAATCAGATTGTTTCAGAGCTGAATCGCCAAGGTAGACTTAAAGATGAATCAACGAATAGGTCGATACCTATGCCGAGATTGGCCGGAAGTGATTACGAGCCTACAATAGTACGGATAGGAGTAAGAAGGACCGGGCTGACAACAAAAGCTGCGATAAATGGTGGTGTATTTACACTTTCTCAATTAAGATTAGTCTGTAAACGAAAAGGATATAGCAATGATCCGCTTGCCGGAACGGCAATTAATGTTTACCCCATTGGGCACCTGAAGGCGGCTGACCAGATACAAGTAAGTACCGAGATAAGAATAGTAAGGAGCGATTTCGAAGATAACACCAGGGAAAAATTTATCGACTTTATTTTTTGTATTCCGCGAGATTTTATACCGGTACTGATTGAGTTTAAGCAAAACAACATTGTTGCGATACCACCGACCGCAATTGCGTCTTTGGACGATGTACCTCCGCCGGTGTTTTTCACTCAATCCTCTGAAAATTAATAAGTGTACCGGGACACTTGGTAAATCCTAATTTGATCCACCGAGATAGTCGAGAATGTGAATTATAAAAGGCTAAGGTAACTTACGTCTTCTTCTGCTTGAATTTTCCGGACTTTGCGCCAGGTAGGTGAAAAAACTTGAAACTCTGTAGGTGTACAGATATTGTGACTTAAAGGTGCTTTGTTACTAACACGTATGCCCTTATTTGCAAACAACCAGTTCTTTCAAATCCAGTTCCATCAGATGCTCAAGATAAGCATTGAGCTCTTCTTCTGAAAAATTGGCGAGAAATTCCGGTTTGGCACTTTTGTTGATTTCACAAATGTAGTCTATCAATTCCCTTTTACTCATATCTCCAGATCCTTCAAAACTGGTAAAGTTTCTAAATCAACCTACGCAATATCGACAGGGTGAACAACTTTTCTTTAACTTGGCGAGGGGCAATTAGACTAACGCCCCATAACCAAAACTACCATATAGCTGAATTCTTTTTCTTCGAATACAATATGTAGCACATGCGGACAAATCAACTTTAGTGGTTCTTTCACTGTCCAATAAAATCACCGTAGGCGTTGACCAATCCAGATTAAAAAAAAATTGCGAATTTGTTATTTTTCTATTTTTCTATTCTTCTCAGGACCAAGCAGTAACTGGCGGAATACGTTAATCAATAGCCGAGCGAGAAATCTTGCAAAAAGCCATCGAGATCACGTTTTTTTGTTGAGCAATTTAAGAGTCTTTATACCAAATGGCATTAGAAGAGTAAGGCGTCGACTGTTTTTTCAAGCCAACTGTCGGCAAGGATAGCGAAATCTTTGAAGTCGATTCGATTGTCGTTGTTTAAATCAATCGGCGTGATAAGCGGTAAGTTGAAAATACCCGTGCCGTTGGTAGCTGCAGAGGCAACCTCGGCTTGCGAGAGGGCGTAATCATAAATTCGGAAGTCATCAATTAAACCGTCATAGCCGCCGTACCAGCCATTGCCGATTTCGAATGAGGTAATTCCTGATATGGGTAAGTTTGCATCCGTGCGGCTGTCATAAAAGACGCCGTTGAGGAAAATCTGCATTTTTCCGGCTTCGACATCTTTAGTGAACGCCCAATGATTCCAGCGGCCCGACCATTCGCTTTTATCTTTGTGGTATCCGCTAAGACGGCTTTCGAAGACCCACCAGGGCCAGCCGCAATCCCAATTGTATTTGCCGGGAGATTTCCAGCAGCCGAGGTTAATGGCTAAAGCTGGATTTAAAAAACCATAGACGTAGTTCGAGCAGCAAATCGTATCCGTGTGATGTGTTGAATCGAAGCCGTATTGCCAGAAAGCAATGGTTATTTCGGTTGTGATATTTGAGAATAAATTTAAAGCGTTGGTGATTTGCACTGAGTCTTCGTAACCATTTAAGTTGATTGCCCGACCATAAACGCCCTCGACGTAGGTCGGACTGCCGTGCGGAGAGCCATGAGCGTCGCCGATGCTGTCGTCGGCATTGCCTTCAAACTTGTACCAGGCGATAGGAGTATTTGGAGCGGTAACCGGGTAGATATTATACCCTGTATCGAGCCAGCTATATGCCATTTCCTGAAGGTCGTGGAGGTCAACGGCGCAGTCGTTGTTAAAATCGGCATACGGTCTGTTCTCTTCGTAACACATAGACGAATGCACTATGATGTCGTCAAAAAACACAGTACCAGTACCGAAATCAGTTGGTTTGGATGGATTGTCGGAAAAACCAATAGTTATATGTTCAATGTTACTTGGATTTACATCAAGGTTTTGCAGGTTAATTCTCCAAAGTTGCCAGGTCTCGCTACTAATATCGTTGGCATCACCGGTATACGGTACGATTGTATTGACATCACCATCTCCTATGTCGATATACATCAGTGCATTGACATCATTATTCGCATTGCCGTAAAAGAACAGCTCCATTGTTTTGATGCTAGCCGAGGCCCAATCCTGCGCAGGAGTAAATGTGATGGTGGCCTCAGAATAAAAATAGTCATCGTAGTAGTAGTGATATGCCATTGACTGATTACATTTATGAACCGGTTCCGGCTGCCTTGAAAGATACACGTATGCGTCTGCTACTTGTCTCCAGGTTTGATATATTGTATGTCTATCATAGGACTCAAAGTCGTCTATGACAAGATAATCAGCCGTTTTAAATTTCCAGATGTTGCCTGTCCATGGACTATTGGCATTGGCATCATTGACCTCATCGATTCGCCAATAGTACGTTTTGCCAAATTCAAGACCGGCAGGATTGAAGCTATTGGCATCCTGCGGCTGGGTCGGATTACTAACGGGAACTGCACTTTCGTCGACGTCTGTAATGTTAGTGCCGAAATATACGATGTGTTTTTCGGCTGCACTTCCTGGTGTGAAGTTGAGAACCGTATCCACGGGCACATTTTTGGCACCATTGGCAGGACTTGGATTACATGCTATTTGACCGCAGTCGAGGTAGGTCCGTGCACGGACATGAGCTAAGTCGAAACCTGGCGAGCCTCCTCTTAGGTCCACCCCAAGCACGCGTATTGCAGATGGTATAAACGGAGGTGAAATGCCGGCAAGGTCAAATCTGATTTCGGTCAATCCGCGTCCACCGTTATCCGGAACTGCGGCGAGGCCAAGCAGAAACTCCTGGTCACAGCCGTCTGTAATAAAGATGAGGGCTTGTTCACCAACAGGGTCCCGTTCGACAATGAATATATCATCCCCCGGGCCGTCCACCAGTTTGCCGCGAAACTTCAACTCGACCCAGTGGTCTATAGGTATTGTAACACCAGAGAGTTCTGATGGAGGTGGGCCGACAAGTAATTCTTCCGGGACCACCGTCACCGGCCAACGACCCTCCTTATCCATACCTGTCCAGCAATCTTCATCAGGATTATATACGTCGAGCAGATAATATGGATATTCAAGTGATATCTCCTGAGGGAATGCTATGCCTCCGAATGTGAGACAAAAGTATATTACCACGAAGGTCGATAAGCGGGTTTTTTCCATTGTTACCCTCCAGCCCAACCTCAGAGCTGGCTCAGGAAATACTAATGTAGATATAAGTTAGACATCTGAAAAGATTCTATCATTTCTGTGGCCATAATGCAAGAGGAAATTGCTATTAAATGTTGGCAGGATATGACCGGAATGCAGGTGCACAGAAAAAACTTGATATACAAGAGATTGTTGGTAAACTTCCGGCGGCGGTTCGTAATGTCCGTCTTTGCTCGGATCGAGGCAGAGCGAGGATGTTTCGAAAAACATAAAAGCAAATATGCCAATATGGAACACGAGGTACGAACAAAAACATCAGAAGGGGTACTCTAAATGGCAGACTATTCAATAAGTCCGGCAGGTGAAAAATTTGCTATCCCCGAAAAGGGCCAATATGGTGCCGAATACGAGCGTATTGAGTCGCTGGTTGAGGTAGCGCGCAGAGATGGCAAAGAAATCGTTGTGGTAATGGGTGTTGGTTTTGTAGGCGCGGTTATGGCGGCGATTATTGCCGATACCGTTGATAAAACAAGCGGCAAACCGAGTAAGTATGTCATCGGTTGTCAACGGCCCAGCGTTCGCAGCTACTGGAAGATTCCATTACTTAATCGAGGAATATCACCGGTGAAAGCTGAAGACCCCGAAGTTGAGCCGATGATTTCCCGCTGTGTGCTCGAGAAAAAAACACTCATCGCGACTTACAACAGTGATTGCTTAAAGTTGGCTGACTGTGTGGTTGTTGATGTCCAGTGCGATTATACAAAAAATGACCTCGGCAATATGCGAACCGGTAAGGCAGAGATGAGCGCGCTGGAAGCAACAATGAACACAATAGGGGGAAAAGTGCCGCCGAATTGTCTGACCTTGATTGAAACGACCGTAGCGCCGGGCACAACGGAGTTTGTGGCCTGGCCGATTATGAAAAAGGCCTTTGCAGTACGCGGTATAAAGACAGAACCGCTGCTTGCGCACAGCTTCGAGAGGGTCATGCCGGGCAGACATTATGTTTCTTCGATACGTGATTTCTGGCGTGTGTGCTCCGGCTGTAATAAAGAAGCAAGAGACAGGGTCGAGAAATTCCTGCGAGAGGTTCTTAACACCGAACAATATTCACTGACGGTTATGGACCGGCCAATTGAATCGGAAACCACAAAGATTGTCGAAAATTCCTATCGGGCGACGATACTT
>CAZJIR010000041.1:4230-12706 GCA_964546095.1 uncultured Pirellulales bacterium | reverse complement strand
ATGACCAGCATTTGTATGTCCGCAAGGTCTGCCATAGTAATATCAAATATCAAAAGTTAAAAATCAAAATTACATATCAAAACGCAAAATGCCCTTGCAAAGCAGCAAAGCAACCGGAGTAATCTCACCAGCCACGTTTGAGATTGCCACGCCCTTACTTCGTTCGGGCCAATAATGACACAAAGTTTCATTTTTACATTTTTTATCCAACTACTTTTATGGTTACGATATCCTGCACATCAATAAGTCCAACGGGTTTGTTGTCGCCATCAACGACTGGCAGGTCATCAATCCTATATTTATGGAAAATGGCCGTCGCCTCGGCAGCGAGGGCATCAGCTCTTATCTTTTTGCAATCCGCAGTCATAACATCGCCAATCTTAATGTCAAAAACACCATTGCCTTCATCCGCCATTAATCGACGAAGGTCACCATCGGTTATGACACCAGCCAATTTTCCTTCTTTGTCAACAATCATTACGGCGCCGTGCCGCTTTCGGTGGCGGGTATTTTTGAGCATATTTCCTATCGTATCGGTGGCCCTGGCGATAGGTAACTCTTCGCCCCTTTTAAATATCATCGACTGTTCGACCGTCATTAACTTTGTACCGAGCGAACCGCCGGGGTGGAACCTGACGTAATCCTCAACGCTGAAATTGCGCGCTTTCATAACAGTAAAGGCAAGGGCATCGCCAACAGCCAGCATACAGGTAGTAGAAACACTCGGAGCAACACCCAGCGGGCCGGCCTCGTTCATTTTGCCCATACACAGCACCACGTCGCTGTGCTGGCACAAAGTTGAATCGTCCTGGCCGGTGATAGCAATCAGTTTAATCCCCTGCTGTTTGACCAGATTTATCAGTCGTGTAATTTCGTTCGTTTCGCCGCCATAACTTAGAACAATTACAACATCGTTTTTTCGTAATCTGCCCAGGTCACCATGGATGGCTTCAGCGGGATGAAGAAAATGGCTGGGGGTCCCGGTCGAAGCCAGAGTAGCACTTATCTTCTGGCCGATTATGCCTGCCTTGCCTATGCCACTTACTATACAGGAACCGGTGCAGTCATAAATCATCCGACAAGCCTGCGCGAAAGACTCATTAACAATGGGCGCAACAGAACGTATGGCATCCGCTTCGACTTCAATAACATTTCGTGCATATTCAAGGTCAAATTCCACGTATCACTTCTCCTCGATTCTCATGGCTAAATTAAGAACCGAAAATACTTTCTGAAAACAACAATGGTTGGTCATAGCTTCGAGGATACTGCTCTAGAAATTCCTTGAAAGTTTCTTCCATACCGAGTTCACGTGCAAGAGCCAAAAGATTCAGTCGTTTAAGTATGCTCACAGTAATAGGGCGCTTCTCATCCCAAAAAATAAATGCAGAAAAAAAATCCTTCGCAATATTCGAGTTGAGAAGCTCCGCTATAAAGAACGCCTCTTTCCTGTTCCGGCAGGCAATAAAATAGCATGTATCATCAAGGACAACAGGCTTTCCCGCATAAGGGCCAACAACTTTGAAATCCAGCTTTTTGTAAAATCCGGAGATTGCAACCTTCCAATGCGCAAATGAATATCTGCCCACACCAAACACTGAAAACCGGGGACGGTTGCGGTACACCAAACTAGCACGTCTATCCAATAATTGAGAATGCCTCTGCAGATACCCCCAAGTCTTAGATGCCAACCGGCGGATTTGACGCGTGTCTTCGCCCGCAATGCGCTGAGGTACAAGCATCCATCGAATCGGCTTCAAATCACAACCATTAGCAATGTCTGAACTCTTGAACATAGGATAGAGATAATCATCCTCTAAATTAACAATTTCTCCATACCCATTTTGGTATCCACTGATTTCCTTGCGAAACTCCATAACCCTTGCACAATCATGTTTAATGCCGGACCTCCATTTGTAATAGCTCTTCCCCTCAAGATGTTTCCACTTTTCAAAGCATTCGATATTTGCAACAAGATGTCCATCACGGTATCCGAAAGTAATAGCCGGATAAGCATCCTCGAAGGTATCATAAGCCTGGCAATCAAAATTATCATTTGAGACAGAGGAAGAAACAACAAGGAGACAAGCATCGACGGCGGCATTAAAATACATAGAAGTTTTGATACGGTAAATTTCCGAACGTTTTAGACATTGTCCGCTTTTCCAAGCGCGGCGAAGAACTTTTCTTGCAACAGCAGTTTTACAGAGCATTGCTAACGTAGCCTGCCTGTCTTTAATCCATTCGATAGCCTTGTTTAACATCCATTCAGAGATGTCAAAATTACTCTTTCCGGTAATCGCATCTATGCCCCGATGGTTCTGGAAATTGGTCTTGTCAGGAAGATTTACACTTCCAACGCGTCCAAGCTCGGCGTTTGTGACCCAAGGCGGATTACCTATTATAAGAAGAGGGTCCGGCAGAGTTCTGAGCATATCGTTCCACTCTACATTAAAAAAGTCCTTATTTAAGATGTCTATCGAGCAGGTTGTATGAGCCAAGTTACTAAGAGTAGAACGAGCTGTTCTGATATGCTCATCATTGATATCAATTCCAATAACGTTACGGACATGTGGGAAAAACTCAAGGGCAGCCACAATAAAACTTCCCTCACCGCAGGTTGGTTCAAGAATGCCAGCGGGTTCTAAGCCGTGTTGTAACAGTAAAGAACATATCTGGCGGGAAAGTTCAACAGGCGTCTGGAAATCACCAAACTCAATTTTCTCTTTACTCTTCTTCCTAATAGCCATGGTCCTATCGAATTCTATTGATACCGTCAACTTTGCCAGCTTCTTCAATTACCCGCCGATATTGTAATCTCCATTGAAGAGCGTTGGAAATAGTCAGATACCCTATATTCGGTGGATTCGCGATGATTTCTTCTGCAATTTGCACTGCCTGAATTTCTTCGACAGGAAGCAGACGGTCTTGCATAAACGCTACAATATCATCTATGTTTCCGTTATTCTCTATGATATTAAGAATTCCTGTAGTGATTTGGTAGTCTGCCGTTCTTTCCGCCTCTATAAAAATACTGTGCAGAATGTTAAGCCTTGCGGTGCGTGTTTTTTGGTCATCTATTTTCTCATAGACAAACAGCAGAAGTGAATAGCCCAGGCCAAATATCTTTTGTCTTGCGTTTTTAAATGGACAGGAGGACTGTGGCTGTTTGATACTCGTAACTTTCATATCCACACGAAGTATTGGGAAATCAATACCTTTGGCGGAACTACCTTCCTTATAGGCATATTTCTCACGAAGGTACGCCTGAAACTTATGCTCCAAATAAGTTCCTACCGCTTTTCCGTCTGTAACACCATAGATCGCAGGCTCTGTGTGATTCGATTCGGCTTCAACAAAAATACTCGCCTCTCTACAAAGCAGCTTGATTGTCAGTTCCTGTTTCATAAGCTCAAACCGCAATTTTCTTCACTTTTTGTCTGCCTGCTCTTTTTTTTACAAAGCATGATCATATTTTTATCACAGTCCCCCGCTGGTTGTAACAGACCAAATCGTGTTTTTCACCGGTGTAATTGGATGCAGAATGAATGATGACACGTTTGTCGTTACGCTGCTCTATTTGCGCAATCGCCGTCCTCTTTGTATTTTGCAGATAATCAGCGACTTCCGGTGAGACAAACAGCTCAATGCGTTTAATCTGCTCTTTGGATGCCGACAAGTTCAACAATCGAATAATCTCAATAGCCAATGATTCGCGGCTCTTGACAAAACCCATGCCGCCACAATTCGGACATGCAAGATAAGTGGCCAACTGCAACGAAGGCCGCATTCTCTGCCGGGTCATCTCCAACACTCCGAACCTGCTTATGCCTAATATTCTTGAGCGGGCACGGTCGGTCTTGACGGCAGTACGAAAAGCCTTTTCCACGGCTTTACGGTGCTTGGCACTACGCATATCAATAAAATCACAAATTATCAATCCACCAAGGTCGCGCAGTCTCAACTGGCGGGCGATTTCCGTCGCGGCCTCGATATTGCTCTGATAAGCGGTTTGCTCTGCGCTTTTTTGCCTGCGGTAGCGGCCGCTGTTGACATCTATAGAAACCAATGCTTCGGTTTGCTCAATGATAATCGAACCGCCACCTTTGAGGTCAACCTTGCGAGACTGAACCTTTGCAATTTCATCCTCGATGCGATATTTGTGAAAGAGGGGAACTGTGTCCTGATATAGTGTTACTCTTCTTTTCAATCGTGGTGCAGCAAGGGAGAAAAAGTCCCTGATTTTGCGAACGACGCTATCCGAATCACATATAATGTTACTAATTTTACTGTTAAATACATCTCTCATCGCCCTGATAACCAAATCCGATTCCTGGTAAAGCTCACCGGGCGCTTTTTCAGAATCTATGCGTTTTTCAATAGTCCTCCATAATCGGCCCAGATACCTCAAGTCGTTTTGTATATCCCTTTTGGAACACCCCTGCCCGGCGGTTCTGATAATAAAACCCTGGCCTTTCGGCGGCTTGCTGTCATCAAGAATCTGGCGTAATCTTTTACGCTCATCCTCATCCTCAATCTTATGCGAGACCCCATTTTTTTTCATCCATGGCATCATAACCAGATACTTGCCCGGCATGGCAAGATACGTGCTAAGTGTTGCACCTTTTGTTTTTAAGCCTTCTTTTGTTACCTGTACAACGATTTCCTGCCCCTTGCGAATGCAATCCTGTATAGGGGGTCGTTCCTTTAGCGATTTCCTTCTGCCAATATGTTCAGCATGCTTACCGCTCGCTCTGGAAAAATAACGCGGGTGCAGGTCGCTGACATGAAGGAAGCCATTTTTTCCTATACCAAAGTCAATAAAAGCCGCCTGAATGCCGGACTCAATGTTCGCTACTTTCCCTTTATAAATATTTCCAACGTGGCTACTTAGGCTCGCTCTTTCGACGTATAGCTCCTCAAGGGAACCTTCATCTACCACCGCCACCCTGCACTCTTCGCTCTCCGCAACATTTATCAGCATCTCTCTTGTCATTTTCGTATCCTAAATATCATATAAATTCAAATACCAAAATCCGATTTCATATTACGCTTCGTGCCACATTAGTGACGTTCGCCTAATCGGCAACACCATCTTTTCCATATCAAGCTCAAGCAGCTCCATAATCTCCTCAACGCGTATAGAACCAGTCGAGCTAATTCTACTGTCCACTATTATATTGTTTTTGTCCAATTCAATCGATTTCAAAAAACCTCTGACATTTAAATTCTTGATTCTCGATTTTCTTTTCTTTATCATTCGCCGGATATTAAGACTTTCGCTTGCTAATAAACGCTCAATTGTCGATTTTAACCTCTCATTAAGGTATTCCTTCCGTACCGTGAACACGTAGGTAGCTGCACAAGGCTGAAACGACATATCCGCTTTAGCAACATTTACCGCAAGCAACTCACATCCCTCAGGCAGCTGGGCCGAAAGCCTATCCTTAATTCGTGATTCGTAATCCGCACGTGGCGGCTCATGCAGGGTACGGCTAACTCGAATACACATTAACTCATCCTCCGAGGTAATACCAACAGGTCTGGGCAGGGGTAATGATAACTTCGGGCGAGGATTGAAACCCCGGCTATACTGGATTTTTATACCCGCCCTAACACAAGCCCGCTGAAAAAGCCTGACAGTCTGGGCGTGCGAGATAAACCGCAGGGACCCGTACACCTTGAATTTTACAACAAGCAAGATAATTTCACTCGAAACTGCTATATGCATATCTCCTAAATAGCTTTGCAATATACATTCATCTGTAGCATTATGCCTATCTTTCACCGGAAAACAAGCATTTTTTCCCCTGTAAATCCTGCCTATCTATCGTAAATAATCCTGCTACATCCAACATCCAATAAGCGAGTAAATCCCAACCGTGATTTGCTGAGGTGTTGCTGCTGTATTTGGTTCCTGTGCATTATTTCAGACTTTAAAAATTTTCACTTGCATACCCTGCCCATCTACTGTAAATATCCATATAGGTACGCGGACACATTTTTTGACACCATCGGTGCGTTATTTGCAGCATGAATCGGTCATGATATGACACCAACAAAAACGAAATACAGACCGTAATTTGCTGCGCATTGCAACTAAGCCGTAACATTAGCTTGTTGCAATACTTGTGTTTTAAGGGAGAGATAATTATGTCAAATCGATATCAAGAGAAGTTTGGGGTGAAAGAAGTTAAAAGAATGGTAGGTGTCGGAAAGGTCAGCTCCACATCGGCCCGCATCTGGATGCGTTCACACCGGCCCGGCAAACACACTATCCAAATGTGGCCTTCGGGATATCCCCAGAAAATGCAAACTGCGCAGTTTTCGATTCCAGACAGGGGTAACGACAATACATATTCCATCCTATTTCCGGAAGAGTTCCAGGGTCTGGCCTCTCTTCAACCACTGAAGAGATACCGATACCGTCTTTTAAGCAGACCAGACAATACGTTAATTGGTGAAGGTCGCTTCGAGACAGCACCTGAAAAACCTATAGACACTCCCGAGCGTTTTTCAATCGCGGTAATGAGCTGCCACCAACCATTCGATGAAACATCGGGTAAACTATCCGAACCTTCGATGCGCATGTTGAAGCTCACAAGAACTGCACTTGCTAAACACAACGTGAAGTTCATAATCCTTTGCGGTGACCAAATCTACTCCGACCACCCGAAGCGCCGTTCTTTGCTCGACCAGCACTACACAAGTTCAAAGCTCCCCTACGGAGACCAGCATATCATCAACTGGCCGGCGAAAACTGTCCGCAAGGCTTATCAGCTGCGCTACCGCCAATTCTTCTGGATGAAAGAAGTAATGAATTTCTATGCGAATTACCCCTGCTACCCGATTCTCGACGACCACGAGATACTCGACGATTGGGGCTCCAAGCGAATTCATACCGAGCCAAAGGACGGAGTCAACTATACCAAGTTCAGGACCGGCGTGCTGCAAGCGTACATTGATTACCAGGCCTCGCGTGTGATTCCAACTACAAACACAATTCCGAACTCTTTTCAGTATTCATTCGAGTACGGAAACGTAGGTGTCTTCGTGATGGACTTACGCACTCAGCGCTCCGTGGCACCGCGACGCCTTTACGGACCTGAACAACTAACGGCTTTACGAAAATATTTGACTAAAAATCGGGACAAACACGTCATCCTGATTGTTACCAGTGTGCCAGTCGTTCACCTGCCGGACTGGCTCACTGATGCAGGCGCTTCGGTCCTCGGTTCGCAAGTCGATTTTCCCGACCACTGGTCGTACGGCCCAAACAGACCGGCGCGTAACCGCTTCCTGCGTCTGATATACAACCATCATAAAGCCCACCCGGAGCAACGGCTTGTGCTGGTTAGCGGGGACGTACATATCGGTTGCGTTTTTGCAATTCAATGGCAAGGACGCGGCAGGCCGACATTGTATCAGTACACATCCAGCGCAATCTCCAATAAAATAAAACAGTACAAGGTTCAGGCTTCAGTTTTCGGGCCGCGTCTCTTCAGCTTCTCTCCATCGCTTAAAATAGGAAAGAAAGCACCAAAGGCCACTGTAAAGCTACTTCGCGCTAAAAGAGGCTCACTTAAAAATAATCCATTTGGCGGGTTGAATCTCGGGATAATCGAGGTAGAAAAACGAAAAGCAAAATCTCAAGTCACTTTGAAATTAATTGGGTACAGGGAAGCCGACCATAGTACGGCTGTCGAGATGTTCACAAGCAAAAAACTATGACAATGAGGGACTTGCTGGTTTCTTATTCTGCAGAACCAGCGTAATTTAGCGTTTTATAAATAATTTTCCAAACATGGCGGGGGATAGAAAGGTGGATACAATGCCAATCAAATATACAATTCACAATGATGGTCATTTCATCCACGCCATCGCAAGCGGTACCGTTACAGATAAAGACCTTGTTGACTACGAAACAGCTCATAACAGCGACGACCGAATCAAGACTCCGGCCAATGAATTGTTCGAGGTTCAGCCTGGTGCCTTCAAAGACATAACTCGAGACGGTATTTCGAAGGTGCTTGAACACGAGAAGAAGTCCAAAGAACCCATACCACATCGTTGTGCAATTGTCGTGTCATACGGCGACCACATCGCCTGGGATTTGGCAAAATTCTACGAGAAAATGGCTATAGCGCATTCTCCAAAGAGTGTTATTGTCTTCGGTGACTCCGGGATCGCCCGGAAATGGCTGGGAGTGGAAAAAGTCAAAGAACCTCTAAACAACAATTCGAAATAATCCACAGCAGCCCACCAGAGTATTCCATGTGTACAGTTACTACTCCATAGAAAACAGGCTCATCTCTCCAGGAGAACTTATAACTTGCGGATGGGCCCTGGTTCCATTATATTGCGGCACCTACATCAGCCAAAATTTAAACAAGAGAAAGACCATGAAAGCAACAGAGCTATATGAAGAAATAAGGAATTTTTGCAGGGCTAACGCCAACGAAACTAACGTAAAAAA
>CAZJIR010000041.1:0-4220 GCA_964546095.1 uncultured Pirellulales bacterium | reverse complement strand
GACGCTTATGGACTATCGAAAGAGAAGTACGAAGATAAAGTCGATTCGATTTTAAGTGACAAAAGAGTCAATATGAAATTAGCTCTGAATACGAGCAAGTATCTGCTTAAAAGCGGAAAATATGAAGAAACGAGCTTTGCCATCGCTTTATTCAGAGGATTTCCAGAGCAATTTACGACCGAGACATTCAAGGAAATCGGAAAATGGTTTGAAATCGGCATTATAAACTGGGCACATACCGACGTGATATGCGGGACGATAATTTCAGAATTTTTCGAGAGAAACATTATTAAATTAAAAGCGTTTTCCGACTGGCGGACGGCAAAGAATAAATATCAGCGACGTGCAGTGCCTGTTGCAATGATAACACTACTTAAAAAAAGCTCTAATTATGCCAGCTTGTTCACTTTTATTGAGCCGCTTATGATGGATTCGGAACGTTGTGTTCAACAGGGCTTAGGATGGTTTCTGAGAGAGGCGTGGAAAATCAAAAGGAAACAGACCGAATCATTTTTATTAAAATGGAAAAACAAATCGCCGAGAGTGATTTACCAGTATGCGACCGAAAAAATGACCAAAGAAGAAAAACAAAGATTTAAGAGAGAGAAAAAGTAAAAAACCTATAGCCATCGGCGCAGAGGCCAGAGCTATGGCGCATTAGGCCTGTATATAAGGAGAACAAGATGAAAATATGTAAGCTTCTTCTAATCAACTTAATGCTACTTTCATTTTTGACAGCATCACATAGTAAAGAAACAAAAGTTAACAAAATGGAGAAAACTATGGATACACAAACAAATATGATGGATAAATTTGAGTTTTTATTGGGAAACTGGAATCTGGAATCCATAGTTCCAAAGAGCCCCTTTTCCGAAGCAGATACAGGTTCCGGAACCGGAACCATCAAAAGGGCGTTAGATGATAAATATGTTTTTATCGATTACGAGGGCTCTATTGACTCGGCACCGGAACAAACAGGAAAAGCTCATGGGGTCTTCGCGTGGGATGAAAAGGCAAAGATTTACAAATACTGGTGGTTCGAAAATTCAGGAAGTTTCTCAGAGGCCACCTGTAAGTTCATTAATGATGAGATCCTTTTTATGAACTGGCACGATGCTTTACTAATCCAAACTTTTACAAAAAAAGGCCCGGATAAAGTGGTTTTGAGAATGGAATATCCCGTTGCCCAGAACAAGTTCGAATTAATGCTGGAAGTAATATTCACAAGGAAATAGTTTGCAGGATTGGCCTGAGTGCCGAACCAGCGACTATATTCAGGTATAAATAATGAAAAAAGATATATCAGAAAATAAAGTGTTACCCCTGAGAAGTACTGTACTCTTGCTGCTGGCAATAAATCTCCTTATCTCTGTAATCACAGGGCTGAACTTCCTGAGTGCCCGTGAGAATTTTCCTTCATGGTTTGGGCCGGTATTTCCTTTAGCTATTGGTCTATTAATCTTAATTATCTGCTTTTATATATGGCAGCTTCCCCGCACACTGGAGTTTGTTAAACCTCCCGCCAGATATGAAACAGGTCTTATCTGGCTGCTTTTGGTGCTTTCAGTAATATGCACCTCAGCTTTGCATAAGTTCTTTCCATTTCGCCCTGATGTGATTACATACTGGCCAGAGATACCACCTCGCCTTAATATCCTGAAGTATAATTTTATACTTACGGCGGGTTCTCTTTTGATAGTCCTGATCCTGGTTGTCTATCATTCTCTCGGCCGCAGGATTCAGGCTGTGACAGGCCTGGTTATCCTTGCCGCTATCATGCTCGTGCCGAATGATAATTGCGGCAATGACTTCAATCTGCCCTGGATACAGTGGATTGGGGCCTCACCCCTTATGTTTATGCCGAATTCAGTCGTTATCTTAGTTGGATATTTCGGATTGCACGGCATTTGGCCGCGTTTGAGCATACTACTTATGGCAGGGATTAATACCTGCGTGCTTTTACTTGGACTTGGGCATTTAACGAAACTCATCTGGTGAATACAAACGTTGCGTACGCATCACAAGGATCATGAGTGACGAGCTATAAAAAATTTCTTGCCTTTCCCGACTAACCTTACCATAACATCATCGACTGAAGCGAGGCCGGCATCTCTGATTCGATTACAAGGACAGCACGGGCTAATTCATGCTATGTAGCGGAGCTATTTCGCAGAGCAGCAAACCCATCCTACCCAAGCGCGCCATGCTTTCGGAGTAATTCGACCACTTCACTATGCCCCTGGCTGGACGCAACACTCAGAGGATTTACACACCATTTATCTTCGGCATTCACATCCGCACCTTCGACAAGTAAAACCTCCACTACTTCCCTGCACCCTCTGGCGGCAGCACTCCACAGAGCAGTATGGCCTTTAATATTCATGGCATCCACCTCAGCGCCGTTGGCAAGCAGAACCTCAACTACCTCCTTATGGCCTCTGGCGGCCCTATGCAGAGGAGTATGGCCTTTCATGTTTCTGGCGTTAACATCCGCCCCATTAGCAAGTAGCAGTTTGACAATTTGTCTGTGCCCGTTATTGGCCGCTTTGTGCAGAGCAGTTTCACCATTATTATTTTGAGCGTTTATCTGAGCTCCGCCGGCAAGAAAAAGCTCCACTATTGTCGTGTGCCCATTATTAGCCGCCACGTGCAGTGGTCTGCCACCATCACCTGCTTTAGCGTTTATGTCGATTCCGTTGGCGATTAGGACCTCGACCACCTCTTTGCGTCCCCTACCAACAGCTCTATCCAAAGCATTATGGCCTTTCTTACTCCTGGCGTTAACCTCCGCCCCGTTGGCAATAAGAATTTCGACCACCTCTTTGGGACCATTGGCGGCCCTATGCAAAGGAGTATGGCCTTTCATGCTCCTGGCGTTAACATCCGCCTCATTGGCAAGTAGTAGTTTAACAATTTGTTCGTGGCCGTTATTGGCCGCCTTGTGCAGGGCGGTTTCACCATCACTATTTTTAGCGTTTATCTGGGCCCCGCCGGCAAGCAGGACTTCCACCACTCCTCTGTGTCCCTCACCTGCCGCCAAACGCAAAGCGGTCTGGCCCAAATTATTTTTGACATCGACCAGTTCCGGCTTTTTGGCCAATATGAATTCGACCTTGTTGGTCTTTCCTTTCTTAGCTGCAGGGTGAATCCTGGAATTCCAACCGTACTTTAGCCACTGAAGCAGGTCCATCAATTTCGCAATTAGTCCTTTTCTATTATCCATAGACCTATTTGTTAATTGAAATGTAAAAATAATCTAACGTGCGAAGCACAAGGTTTCTGCTACAACTCCGTACACTACATAATAAACCCCCCTCTATCGAGAAACTACCGGAATTGCGCCCGCAGGAAGACTAATGTCCACAGATACCCGACTGAGGGGGCACAAGCTTCATTGCTTTCGCTTATACCAAGTCGGCCGCCCTGCCGTCAAGGTAAATCTCCGGATTATCCGACTGCGGCTCTGGCCTTCACCGAGACGAGTGCATTGACAGGCGTTCTTTATAAGATTATGCAGAAATGCCGAACAAGAGGGAATAATACGACTAATCGGGACAACCACTTATTCATGGCTCGGGACAGTGCACAGAAAACGGTGACTGTGCGTTATAATCCCTGACAAAACTATAAGACTACAGCTATACCTTCAATAAAGCACAGGGGTATAGAAAATCGAAAAAGTGTGCACTTCACACCCCTTATGTTTATGCCGAATTCAGTCGTTATCTTAGTTGGATATTGTGGATTGCACGGCATTTGGCCGCGTTTGAGCATACTACTTATGGCAGGGATTAATACCTGCGTGCTTTTACTTGGACTTGGGCATTTAACGAAACTCATCTGGTGAAGATGCAAACGTGTAATCCGCACTCCGTAATTATCCACATTCGCAAGCTGCGAGATGCTATTCACAAAAGGCCGGGGGGTGAAATAAGTTTCACGAAAAGAAATGTTGTTTTTGTGGATTTTTTCTTATTTTTTTTATTGCAACCGGCGGTTCCATAGTATAGAAATCACCTGTGAGAAGCGGAAACATCTTGATTTCGTGGGCATAGAAACGCGCTATCTGCGGGACAGGCTTGTGGCTGTTGAGGCGGTATTTTGCGCTATAGAGTCAGCGTTGCCCGGCGTTTATGGGGTAACTATATGACCAGGGGCAAAAGAAACGAATCCGATTCATATATATGGCACTTTTTAAAGAGAGGAAAATGTTTAGAGAT
>CAZJIR010000040.1:0-12742 GCA_964546095.1 uncultured Pirellulales bacterium | reverse complement strand
GGTCTGTACTGTATTTTCAAAAGTTATGTGTCTGTTTATTGCTTCTATTGGTGTGCACATGATAATGTCCGGCCTGCGGTACTATTTCGACGTCCCGAAATAACGAGTGAAAATCGTACCTGAATACTTATAGTATTTTTAGATTTCAACCGAATACTATAACCTGCTTTATTAAAAGAAAAATTAATGAGTCAGAGCCAAAGCGAACAAATCGAACAATCCTGTGACCATATAGAAATAAAGCAAAGCAGACTGGAAACATTAGTTTTAAAAGATGGCAATTTGCACCTGCTCAACTCAGACGGAGACCTTCCGCAATCGCTAATTGAGGCGAATAATGCCGCAGCAACCGGACAGATAAAGGATGCAAAAAAACTTCTAAATAACCAGGCTTCAGATGCTGCCATTGAAATCATCGATAAGGACCCTTCGCGAACGGATATCATGTTAATGCTTGCGATGGTCTTCAAACGAACCGGACAGCTAAGCATGGCGAAAGAGTGGCTTGAAAGGATATTGAATCAGCAGCCGCACGCCTTGGTGTACAACGAGCTGGGGTTTATCTACCAGCGTATGGGACATCTGTCCAAAGCAATTGAATGTCAGAGAAAGGCCAGGGAACAGGAGCCTAATCACGCCGAGCTGGTGGCTAACCTGGCTATAATGCTTATCGGGGCAGGTCAGGTTCAGGAGGGTATTAACCTGTTTCGAGAGGCCATAGAGATTGACCCCACGAATGCAGCGATACACTCTAAACTTCTGTTTTACCTTCATCATCAACCGGAACTGGACCCCTGCAAGCTTTTCGAAGAGCATAAAAGATGGGGTCAGATACATGCCCCGACTTCTCTGGCCAGAGTATCCCATGATAATAATCCCGATACAGACCGTCGACTTCGCATTGGTTACATCTCACCGGATTTTCGCGTCCATCCCGTCGCGCATTTCTTTGAGCCGCTTCTGGATGGGCACGATCATGATATGTTTGAAGTTTATGGCTAT
The DNA here is from genome assembly GCA_964546095.1 of uncultured Pirellulales bacterium. Taxonomy (GTDB): domain Bacteria; phylum Planctomycetota; class Phycisphaerae; order Sedimentisphaerales; family Anaerobacaceae; genus NIOZ-UU13. The sequence goes on along the minus strand of CAZJIR010000040.1, from coordinate 11,740 downwards.
AGCGACGTTGCCCACCCTGATACGGTTACGGAGCGACTTCAAAGTAAATTTGACCGTTACCGGAATATTCGAGGTCTCGATAATGATGTAGTCGTTGATATGATTCAGCAGGATAAAATCGATATTCTGGTAGAGCTTTCGGGTCATACAGCCGACAATCGTCTGTTCGTTATGGCTCATAAGCCGGCTCCGGTTCAGGTCACTTACCTGGGTTCTCCTGATACGACCGGAATGGAGCAAATCGATTACCGTTTTACAGATGTCTTGGCTGACCCTCCGGAATCTCAGAAATTCTATACTGAAGAATTGTTTTTTTTGCCTGAGGGTTTTCTTTGTTACAAACCAGTCGATTTTGCGCCGCCTGTAGCGCCACTGCCGGCTTTTCGAAATGAATATATCACGTTTGGCTCATTTAATACAATCAGCAAGATACATCCGCATATTATAGAGCTTTGGGCTAATATTCTAAAGGCTAATAGCAACTCTCGAATTTTATTAAAGTTTGGAATCAGTGTCGACCACCAGATGAGGAAATCGTACTTTGATAAGTTTGGGGAACTGGGAATCAGTTCAGACAGGGTGGCAATTTGCGGTTGGAAAAACATTGATGAGCATTTGCAGCTATATAGCGAAGTAGATATTGCGCTGGATACATATCCGTGCAATGGTTTTACGACCACGTGTGAGGCTCTTTGGATGGGTGTACCCGTAATATCGCTGGTCGGTAAGTGCCATGCCTCTCGGGTCGGACTGAGCATATTCAGCAATCTGGGACTCGATTTATTTGCAGCTTTAACGCCCGATAAATACATTGCCAAGGCCACGGCACTCGCCACGAGCCGACAAGCTCTTGCCCAGCTTCGTTCCACGATGCGGCAGCGAATGAAAGATAGCCCATTGTGTGACTCAAAGGGATTTGCCAAGAGAGTCGAGGTGGCATATCGAAAGATGTGGCATCGATGGCTTGAGTCCGACTGAAAAAAGCGTTTGGATGACAGGATTAAGATAATGTCGAAAGAAAAATTCATCGTTATCACGACGATAAATAATCCTACCCGGGCTGTCAGGGCGATAGCAAATATGAAAGAGGACTGGACTATACTTGTTGTAGCAGACAGGAAAACACCACTCAACTGGAGCTGCCAAAACGTCCGGTTGTTTTCTATAAAAGACCAAATGGAATTTGACAGTGACTATGCACGCCAGTGTCCGTTAGACCACTACGCCCGCAAAAATATAGGCTACCTCAAAGCTATCCGAGATGGCGCCCAAGTCATTGCAGAGACCGACGATGACAATATTCCAAAAGAGAATTTTCTTAGTTCTGTTAACCAAAGTGTGAAAGGCCGACCGGCCGAGAATTCCGGTTGGGAAAATGTTTACATACATTTTGCCGATAACAGAATTTGGCCACGCGGTTTCCCGCTGGAATACATATACAGAAGCTTTGAAGCCCCTGGCCAGCTAACCTCGGAATCCCTCTTCGATTGTCCCATTCAACAGTACCTTGTTGATGGCGACCCTGATGTTGATGCAATTTATCGTCTGACGATAAAAACAGATACTAAGTTTCGCTCAAACACAGTTATCCTTTCAGAAGGAACGTTCTGCCCGTTTAATTCACAGAATACAATTTGGTGGCCTGATGTTTTTGTTTTGCTCTATTTGCCATGTACGGTAAGTTTCAGAGTGACGGATATCTGGCGTTCGTTTGTTGCACAGATATGTCTGCATAAAGCCGGCAAAAACGTAGCTTTCGGCCCAGCTACAATGTTCCAGGCCAGAAACGAGCATAGTCTTATCAGGGACTTTGCCGATGAAATTCCCGGCTATCTTAATAATGCCAGGATAATGGAGCTGCTCAGCAATATCAATCTGTTGGATGGGCCGGAACACATCGTGCTGAATATGCGGCTTTGTTATGAACGATTAGTCGAAGCAGAGATTATTCCTAAGACTGAGCTGCATCTTTTGGACCTGTGGTTGAAGGATATAGAGCAATTCAGCAAAGCTAAAACTGAGCCACTTCTCGTTAGAGCGAATAAGAATGCTGAATAGCTTATCACCAAACGAACTTATAAAGATGAATCTTAATGTTTCTTAGAGTTTGATTTGCGGCAATCGATTTGCTTTAAAATTCGAATTGGTCCTTGAAAACTGTTTTGAAGTCATAGACATTATTAAAATCGTCTATCGAGTCGGTTTCGGCGGCACTCATCCAATTATGTCTTATCATAAGCCAGACGATTTCACCGAAATCGCGTGTCGATTTAACGCCCCAGGTATTCAGAACCATCATTGCCATTCTGCCCCACTTTTCGAGTGCTAACTTTCTTAATCCCTTGCAGAGGGCCTGGCCGCTAACGTGCTGGGGTTTGGCCGTGATTTTTTTTGCGGCGTATCCGAGCCCTTCATAAACGAACCTGATTGCCAATGGGTTGAATCGGCTGTCTTCTCTGGCGATTTGTTCGAGATTCTTTTTCATTGTTAAAATATGTAAAACCCGGTTCCGTAAAAGCTTGATTAATCTAAGAACCTCTATTTTAGGATTTTTACGAATGATGGTCAATAGCCGAGAACCTCAATACTCACAAATTAAATTGTTCTTGTAAAAAAATATCACCTTTGCTAAGCTAATATTTCAGTACTCTCAACGCTAAAACTTACTATAAACTTAATTTCTACAAACCGATTGAAAGGAAAAAATATGGAATATACCGGCCCTTTCGAAAGTTTTTCTGATGTAGGCCCTGTTTTTACACTGGCGCTCTCTATTTTCATTATGCTTCTGGTTTTGGTTGTGGCCATCATAAAAGTTGTCATTTTCTGCAAGATTTTCTCCAAAGCGGGCTATTCCTGGGCCCTCGGACTGTTAATGTTCGTACCTATAGTAAATATAATTATGCCCTTTGTATTGGCCTTTGGTGACTGGCCCATTCAGAAAGAGCTGCGATTGCTCAAACAACAACTGTCGAAACCTCCAATGTGAAACGAGCTCCATTTATCAAATCAAAATAGAGTTATTATTAGGTATAATTCGAGTATGGCCATTTAATGGTTATTCTCACTGGAATTTTTTCATGACCCAAATAAGACCTGCCACTCCGGAAGATAAAAAAGCTGCCCTACAATACTAATAATCACAGGATGTGAGGAAAATATTTAAAAAAGTATGAGTAACCTGCCCTTTGCGCGCATAATATTTAATAGAATCCTATTATATGGAAAGGTAACTTTGATAAAGTGTCCAATGAGTTAGAACAACAAAGTTGGTTAGGATTTGCGAAAGGTAACGCCGATATATGGCGGGAATTCATCACCAGGCAAATTCCTCAGCTCTATGGAATATTCATAAAACGCTGGCCTAATCCTTCACTTGCCGAAGACTTGGTACAAAAAACAGTTTTTGACGCTGTGCGAGGTTGCCACAGCTATGAGCCTTCGAAAGGCAGTCCCGAAGAATGGATTCATGGGATAGCCCGAAACAACATTCGCCTTGAGATTAGAAAACGAGCATCTAAGCCAAGCACGAATGGTAATATCAGCCATTACCTTGAATCGATTGACACCAGGCCATTACCCGATGAAGTGCTCGAGAAAAAAGAAACTGCATCGCTTGTCAGGTCGGCATTTGGCAAATTGGTTGATAAAGAACAAACCGTGCTAAGAGCCATGTATATAGAAGGCCTTCGGGCACGTGATATTGCAAAGCAGATGAAAACTACAGAAAAAGCCATACACAGTTTGCTGTACCGAGCAAGAATTTCTCTTCGTCAGGAAATCAAGAAAACAGCATCCCTGCATAAGAGGTAAAAATTATGGACCAAAAACATGACAATCTGTTAAATCGTGATTCTCTGAATCAGGAAGAAAAAAATATCTCGCGGCTTATAAAACTAACCGGCGATTCGAATGAGCCTAACAGAGCATTCACAGAGTCATTAATAGAAAACGCCCTTGGCAAACTCGAACAATTGAAATCAGTAACCGGGCGGGACAAAAAGGATATAACTATAACAGTAAACTGGTGGGAAAAAGTTTTGTCTCTGGCAGCTATGTTTGCCGTAGTCTGCCTTGCCGGCCTTGGTTTTGTTGCTTCTCAAATAAGCTCTTCCTTCGCCGTAATTGTTTTAATAGTAATGTTCGTTAACCGCATTGTTTATTTTGGAGGACTTATATTATGACCCTGGAACGACCGATGAGAGTGAGTGTAGTCGACCCTATTACTCCTGCTATCGAAAGGGTAAGAACCATTCTTTTCAAGCCCTTCGACCTGAAAAAATGGTTCGTTATAGGCTTCTGCGCCTTTCTGGCATTTTTAGGCAAAGACGGCGGAGGACCCGGAGGACCAGGAGGACCAGGAGGGCCTGGAGGAGGCGGGCCTCATGATGTTGGCCAGGCCTTAGAGCAGGCGAAATATTTTATCCAGGAGAATTTTAATTGGATAATTCCCTTAGCTGTATTTGTCGCGGCACTGGTAATTGTGTTATGGCTTGTTGTAGTCTGGCTCAGCAGTCGGGGCAGGTTCATGTTCCTACATTGTGTTGCAGAAAACAAGGCCGAGGTCAAAATTCCCTGGGCTAAATTCCAACAACACGCCAATGGCCTGTTTTTGTTCAGAATAGTACTGGGTTTAATAGGTTTCTTTGCGATATTAATACCTATCCTGTTAATCATTGGCTGTGTCGTTATGATAGCAGCAGGTGGCGGCCTAAGTGTTCTTGGCATATTGGGTCTTGTAATAATTATCCTTGTTATTGTCGCTATAGCTATTACTCTCGCTTTAATAAGCAAATTTACAATGGATTTTGTCGTGCCGATAATGTTCCTGAGAACAACAAGTTGCAGAGCCGGCTGGCGGGAGTTTCTGCGGGTTCTGTCGTTAAATAAAGGTCGCTTTATACTGTACATCCTTTTTCAAATTGTTATAGGTATAGCTATAGGCGCGATTGTCATAACTGGGATGTGTATAACCTGCTGTTGTGCCGCTTGTATTCTGGTGATACCATACATTGGAACTGTTCTGATGTTACCTCTGTTGGTTTTCAAGCGGAGTTACTCTCTTTACTATCTGAGGCAGTTCGGTCCTGAGTTTGACGTTTTCGGCCTTGAAACAGCAGTAACTTTAGCCGATTGAAAATTCCCGTTTTACAAACAAAACCGTGAGTCGAGAAATCTGCGTTAGTTTTTGTATTGTTGGAGAATGCTATCTAACGCAGATTTTTTTATGTGTAAATTCCCCGCGTTAAGGTATCTTTGGCATATCTAAATTACCATTACATAAGCAATGAGTAGAAAATTCTGTTGCAAAGTGTCATTTAGTTAATAGTATTTAACGACTAAAAGCTTGGTATTAAAGTAGGTGAACTATAGAAGTAAATACTTAAAATGATATTTACTCTGCATAGATATATATTTCGGGAGCTTTTCAGGGTTTTTATCCTGACGGTGGTGGCACTGACATTAATCCTGAGCCTGGGTAGTATTCTTCGACCTGTTCAGGAATACGGCGTAGGGCCTCGACAAGTTATTCATCTTATGGGCTATTTTCTGCCAATTACCCTGACGTTTGTACTGCCAATGGCGGCTCTATTCGCAGGTGCTCTGGTTTATGGGCGATTTACAAGCGATAATGAACTCGATGCCTGCAGGGCGAGCGGAATAAGCCTGTTGACGTTGGTTTATCCCGGGTTAGTTCTGGCGATTATGGTAGCTATTGCAAACCTGCTTTTAAGCTTCCATGTAATGCCTGCTTTTGTACACTTAGCGGAAAAGTCACTCAAAGCTAATGCCAAGCAAATACTTTTCCGCAATGTCCAGCGGAAAAGATTTTATAAACTACCGCCGGATGGGCGGTATTTGATTTATGCTGACCAGGCCAATGAACAATATGACGCACTTTCAGGTGTGGTTGTTGTTGAACTGAAAAATAATGAAATCAGAAAGATTATCACTGCTGAAGGTGCCAAAGTTAGTTTTAAACCGCATGAAAGATTCAATGAAGTACGAATTGTCGCTTACAAGGCGAACCAGATGGGTGCTGAAGATGAGGGGGGAGCGGAAAGGCTGGAGTTAGCAGCGGAGTTCGGGTCGTTGTTAGGTGATGACATCAAGTTCAAGAAAATCCATGAGATGAAAAGAATCCAGGCTGACCTGATGCAGTTTTATCCCATCGAAAAACTGGCTCGCGATACTTATGCTCAATTCGTAACAGAGCTCCTGGCGTATGACATTAAGACCAAAGTGGCAGATAACAGTTTTTATGAATTGCTTGGCGAGCCGAACTCGGTCAAATTTACTGCCGGACAGTGCATTGTGCAAGACGAAGAAGAAGTTGAATTATCCGACAACGTTATGGTCGTGGAATACGATACGGACAGCGGACAGCCCCTTCGAACTTTAAGATGCTCAAAGGCTTCGCTGCATATCGAGGGTGATAAGCTGGCACCGACCTTGACAATGGATGTTTATGACGTGAGAGTAGAGGGCACAGAGGAATTAAGGATGCGGCATATCATTCGTGGTTTGCTCCCGCCGATGACCGTAGAGGCAGTAGCGAATGAATTCAGAACCGAGAACGGCTCATTAAAAATTGAAAAATTGGCTTCTGAGTTATCTGGGCTCCAGCCAAGTCCAAAACTGATATCACTGCAAAGAGAGCTTCGAAGAAAAATGCTTAAGACATTGGTACAGATAAAGTCAGAGAAGCATTCCCGATTAGTCTTTGGAATAGGTTGTATATCCATGATATTGATTGGTATAGGCCTGGGTATAATAAAAAAAGGCGGACATATGCTTAGTGCTTTTGGCGTAAGTTGTGTGCCCGCGGCAGTGCTGATAGTCTGCATTATGAGTGGCAAACAGCTCACCGAGAACCTCGGCTCACAAGATATTTCAGGTGTAGCATTGATGTGGGCGGGATTGGCATTTTTAACTTTTTTGGCTGTTGCAATATATGGCTGGATATTGAGACACTAAAGATTGTTCTTAATTCATTGTTTATAGAATACGAACTATGAAGATATTGGACAAATATATTGCGAAGAATTTTCTGATTGGTTATGTAATCGCTTTTTGCGTTCTGATGGGTTTGCGAGTAATAATAGATTTATTCGTGAATCTCGATGAATTTGCCGAGCACGCCGACCTTAGCGCTTTGGCTGTTATTAAGAACATATTAACATTTTATGGCATTAACAGCTTACTTTACTTTCGGGAATTCGCTGGAACGATAACAGTGGTTGCGGCCTCCTTTTCGTTCGGAAGGATGGTTCGTTCCAATGAATTGGTGGCTGTGATGGCATCTGGTGTTAGTTTAAAGCGCGTGATTGGGCCGGTGGTGTTTCTTGCATTAATATTGACCGGCGTGCTGATAATTGACCAGGAGTTTGTAATACCGTCACTTGCAGACAAGCTTGTTCGCAGCCATGATGATGTTCCCGGTCAGGAATCTTATAACGTGTGGTTTATCAGTGATGGTAATGGCTCGTTGATTTGTTCTCTGAAATTTGATGTGGAAACATCAACTCTGCATCAGCCGACAATCATAACGCGACGGAAGATACCTAATTCTTATATATGGGAAACGACCGGCCGGATAGATGCCGATAAGGCGGTGTATAATAGCAACACTGAGACATGGGATTTAGTTAATGGAAGGTTTATTGAAAAAGGTTCTACTAAAGGCAACCAGCCGATGGCTTTTTACACCAGTGATATTACGCCAAGGGATATCCCTATCAGGCGCAAATCTGAGAACAAATCTTTACTGAGCTGGCGACAGTTGACTGTCCTTGCAGAACAGGCGGGGCAGGGTAAAATCAAGGATTCGCGTCAGCTTTACAGTCAGAAGCACTTTCGAGTTACTGAGCCGATTATTAATCTGGTAATGCTTATGGTGTGTCTGCCGATTTTAGTTTGTAGGGACCCCAAGTCAATGAAGTCGGCCGTTGTGATTAGCTTTGCAATGGGAGGTGCGTGTTTTATCGTAACCTTTATTTGCAAAATGCTCGCTCCGGAGGCCGACATCAATAGTTTTTATCAGATTGGTTTTTATGCATGGTTACCGATATTTATTTTTCTGCCGGTGGCTTTTATCGAATTGGACTCAATGAAAACGTAGCTGAATATAATAGCGTCATTTAGAGACCGTTTTCCAACAACTTTTATCATAAAATTTATGATTTGAAATTTTCGGCCTCATGACGGACAATTTGACCTTCGATCATATAAATGACATCTTCGGCTATGTTGGTGGCGTGGTCTGCTACGCGTTCAAGGTGTCTGGACGCTGAAAGCAGGTGAATCAAAGCTCCCATCTGCGCCGGGTTTTTTCGAATTTTCTCTTGTGCTATCTCAAACATCCGACGATTCATGGCATCGATTTCATCGTCATCGGCACAAACTTCATGTGCTAATTTACAGTCCCTGTTTATCAGGGCGTTCAGGCTTTTTCGGAGCATTGATTCGGTTTTTTCTGCCATGGTACCGAGGTCAAAAGGGATATTTGTTTTTGGTTGATTCGCAAGGAATTCGCTGCGCTCGGCAAGATTCACAGCGAGGTCGCCGATCCGCTCGAGGTCGTTGTTTATTTTCAGGGCGGTTATGATAAACCGTAAATCACTTGCCACCGGCTGATACAGGGCCATAATTTTCAGGCATTCTTCCTCGACTCTAACTTCCATGTGATCGATTTGGACATCATTTTCAATTACTTCTTTTGCCAACGCTGCATTCTGCTCCCTAATTGATCTAACTGCATTCCGAAGGCTCTCTTCCACAACCGAACAAAGTGACAGGAGCATTTTTTTAAGATTATTTATTTCTCTTTTCATGTGTACTGTCATAGTGTTATTATACTCTTATCCGAATCGTCCCGTAATATAATCTTCGGTTTTCTTTTTGAGTGGTTTAGTAAAAATTTTCTTGGTGGAGCCGGTCTCTATGAGATGTCCTTCATATAGGAAGGCGGTAAGGTCGGAGACGCGTGCGGCCTGCTGCATGTTGTGTGTTACAATTACAATAGTATAGTCCCGTCGAAGCTTATCGATCAGGTCTTCTATCTTGGCTGTTGATTGTGGGTCCAAGGCGGAGGCCGGCTCGTCCATAAGGAGTATTTCCGGCTCTATCGCTAAAGCTCTGGCGATGCATAGCCTTTGCTGCTGACCGCCGGAAAGATCGATGGCGTTTTTATCGAGACGGTCTTTGACCTCGTCCCATAGGGCCGCCCGAATGAGGCTTTTCTGTACAATGTCAGCAAGATGCCTGCGGTTCTTGACACCGTGGATACGTGGGCCGTAAGCAACATTTTCAAAAACAGATTTAGGGAAGGGATTGGATTTCTGAAAGACCATGCCGACTTCTTTGCGCAATCTCACGATGTCAGTTGTCTGGTCGTAGATATTTTTGCCGTCTATCCAGGCCTTGCCCTCCGTACGTGCTCCGTCAATGATGTCGTTCATCCGGTTTAATGCTCGGAGAAAGGTTGATTTGCCGCAGCCAGATGGGCCTATCAGGGCGGTGACCTGCCGGGGTGGTATATCCATTGTAATGCCAAAAAGCACCTGCACGCTGCCGTAATAGAAATCCAGGTTTTCGACCCGTATTTTGTATTCGGAATTATTTTTGGAGCTGTTCTCTACCATTTGTATTTTTTTCTGATATGAATTCTTAGCAGTATCGCCGCAAGATTGACGCCGAGAACCAGTAATAAGAGCACAAGTGCGGTCGCATATTGCAGGGGCCTGACCTTTATAATATCGGGGTGTTGTGTTGCCAGCACATAAAGGTGGTATGGCAGTGCCATTACCTGGTCGAATATTGATTTTGGCAGCTTAGGCAGATAGAAGGCGGCAACCGTCAACAGTATCGGTGCGGTTTCTCCCGCGGCGCGGCCGATACCCAGAATAGATCCCGTAAGCATTCCGGGAATTGAGTAAGGTAGAACGTTCTTATATATCGTCTGCCATTTCGAAGCTCCCAGAGCGAGACTGCCTTCTCTTAGAGATTGCGGAACTGCTCGTAGTGCTTCTTCGCTTGAGACTATGATGGTCGGTAATATCATGCATGCCAGGGTAAGACAGCCTGCTATTATAGAAGAGCCGAATCGCAGGAATATTACGAAAAGTCCCAGCCCAAAGAGTCCGAACACGATAGACGGCACACCCGCCAATGTTACGATGGCGAGCCTGACTGTTCGTGTAAACCTTCCGGACTTTGAATATTCCGACAGATATATAGCTGTCGCCATCCCGAGCGGGAGTGCTACCACAATCGTTCCAAGTGCGAGCAGCAGGGTGCCTACAATTGCGGGCAATATTCCACCTTCCGCACCTCCACGTTTTGGCATTGTCGTCAGGAATTCCCAGTTTATTGCTGGCAGGCCGTTCCAAATGATTTTGATGATTATGGAGGCAATTACCAAAACAATGAGGTAGGTCATTGACCTTATTATCCAGCAGGTTGTTTTTTGTATTGTTGCGGTGCGCATCATCCCATCCTGTATTTCTTGAGGACCTTTTGTACAATCATATTTACCGCGAAGGTCATCAGTAGTAAAACAATCCCGACACAAAACAGAGCCCTGTAATGGGTGCTTCCAAAGGCGACCTCACCCATTTCGGCTGCAATGGTGGCGGTCATCGTTCGCACAGAATCGAACGGCGAGGCGGTTATCACTGCCGCATTGCCGGTAACCATCATTACGGCCATAGTCTCTCCGATCACTCTGCCTATACCGAGCATTATCGCTGCAATTATTCCGGGCAGCGCCGCTGGAACCGTTACCTTCCATATAGTTTGAATTTTGCTTGCACCTAATGCCAGAGAGGCCGCCTTGTATGATGCAGGCACGCTTCTTATGGCATCTTCGGAAATGGAAACTACCGTCGGTATTGCCATCAATGCCAATAGTACTGCACCGGCCAGAGCAGTTAATCCTGTCGATAGCTTAAAACAGTCCTTTATTAAAGGTACCAGTACAACTAACCCAAAAAAACCAATTACAACGGACGGGATGCCTGCAAGTATTTCTATGAACGGCTTAAGTATCTCTCTTTCTGCCGGCCTCGCCAACTCAGAGATATAGACCGCTGAGCCAACGCCAAAGGGGTTTGTTAATAGTGTTGCTAATCCCGTAACGAGAAGCGACCCGGTAATCAGAGGCAGCAGGCCGAATGATTCTTTTTGGAAGGATACTGGTATCCATCTGCTGCCGGTGAGTTCTTTCAGTCCGGGGCCGAAGGCGAATGGCCCGGCTTCCTTGCCTAAAAACACGAATATTCCAATCACAATCAGAATACTCGTTGAGGCCGTAGAAAACAGCATCAGCCTGATAGCTTTTTCTTTCCAGGTTACTTTCATTATTTGACTGCAACATATCCCGTATTTGTTACTATTGACTGCCCTTCGGTACTGAGGCAAAAGTCTATGAACTGCTTCACGATGCCTTTTGGGTCACCATTAAGGTAGAAATACAGCGGTCGGGCGACAGGGTATCGTCCTTTTTTGACGGTTTGCTCCGACGGCATGACGGCAGGGGAACTGTCGTCAGCCTTAATCGCAACGATTTTTACTTTGTCTTCGGCCGCAAGGGCATAACCTAATCCAACATATCCTATTGCGGATTTATCTGTCGAGGTCGATTGTATAATCGTAGAGGTAGCGGGAAGTAGTTTCGCATCTTGCATGTAATCTTGCTTTTTCATGACCATTTCCTGGAAGAACACGTATGTCCCGGAGC
>CAZJIR010000039.1:785-12745 GCA_964546095.1 uncultured Pirellulales bacterium | reverse complement strand
ATGGTCGATTAGTCTTCTACGTCGATACCGACGACAATCTCCGGCACCTGTTAGCCAAGGATGTCCTAACCCAAGGCCAGTGGCACCATGTTGCAGGCACCTGGGATGGGCTCACCCAGCGGCTGTATATCGACGGCGTGGAAATTGCCAGCCAGGTACCAGTGACTACTGGTGTTTTGGGCGGCATATCTAATGTAACGCTGAGTTCCGAGACCAGGCCATTTAATGGGATGCTGGACGATGTTTGCATCTACAACTGCGCTCTGAGCATCAATGAGATTCGTTACCTTGCTGGTTTTTAGGCTTATACGAATATACTCACTAACGGTGGCTTTGAGAGCGGAATTTTTGAGCCATGGGTCGCGTATGGCAACGCTAACACATCAGTGGTTGGAGTCCTGGCGGGCGCAGCGGTCCCCGAAGGCCCGATTGAGGGAGACTATTGTCTGCATGTTGTGGTTCCCGCAACAGGTGCAAACTCCTGGGATATGGGTCTGCAGCACGCAGGACATGTTTTTGAAGCAGGTAAGAAGTATACTCTTTCGGCCTTTCTCAAGTGCAAGGAGGGCACACTGCAGGTCACCCTAAACGCGGAACTGGGCCAAAGTCCATATACGAAGTATGGTGTTCAGACCGTCACTATGACTGAAGAATGGGCGGAATACAACTTAACAACTCCTGTTCTTACTGAGGATGTGAGTCCTGCGAGCATCACATTCCACATAGGTTTTGCAGCAGGTGATTTCTGGATAGACGGCGTAAGATTTTACGAAGGGGATTATGTCCCGCCTGATTTATGAAATTGAAAATAATTGGCCGCGATTCTCAGTGTACTTCGGCAACATCTTGTCGGCCGATGAGATTCCTGCGTTTGCAGCTAAATAATATCACTGTGTTGACATGGGGCTGACTGGATTGCAGCTCCTTCGACTCCGCTTCCGCCTTCACCAAAGCTTCCGCTTTCGCTAAAGCTCTGGAGGGCAGGCAGCGAAAGGCCTGATACCGGCCTGCGGCCGAGCAAACTCACAGCCCTGTCTCTTTGGCACAAATTTGGTACGAATTGGAAATTGATGCGCAGGGCCTTTGTATTTATAATCAGCCGTCGAAACTAATAAATCAATGTTACGGTTTTTTTAAGTAGAATGCAGAACAGAAAACAAATATACACGGTTAGCCAGGTCAATTCTCTAATCAAGGTGGCTCTGGAACAGACACTGCCGCCGCGATTCATTGTTAAAGGCGAGATAAGCAGTTTTAAAATACACTCGAGCGGGCACTGCTACTTTTCACTGAAAGACGAAGCAGGAATCCTGCCCTGTGTTATGTGGGCAAGCAAAGTTAGAAATGTCAAATTTTCACCTGAGGACGGGATGGCTGTCCTGGCAACAGGTCACATCGATGTTTATACGGTTGGAGGCAAATACCAGTTTTATGTCGATAAACTTGAGCCTGAAGGGATCGGCGCGCTTCAATTGGCTTTCGAGCAAATGGTAAAAAAACTCCGGGATGAAGGACTTTTTGAAGAAGAGCATAAAAAACCAATTCCGGCCTATCCGGAAAGGATAGGAATACTTACCAGCGAATCTGGCGCCGCCGTGCATGATATCATCGACAGTATTTATAACCGCTGGCCTTGTGTGAAGCTGTTTTTATATCCGGTGCCTGTGCAGGGCGAAGGCTCGGCGGAAAAAATCGCCGCCACACTGCGGGATGTAAACAGACGCAATAAAACGCTGAAGCTCGATGTCCTGATTGTCGGCAGAGGCGGCGGCTCGTTAGAAGACCTTTGGGCCTTCAATGAAGAAATATTAGCAAGGGCGATTTTCGATTCGAAGATACCCATTATAAGTGCGGTCGGGCACGAAGTAGATGTCACGGTTGCAGATTTAGTGGCCGACGCAAGAGCATCAACGCCGACAAAAGCAGGCGTTGTGGCCGTTCCGGATATGCAGGAAATTTTAGGGCGATTGAGCAATATGGAACGCAGATTAATGGGCCAGACAAATGCGAGAGTAAAACTTGCACAGCAAAATCTGGAGGTCATCTTAGCCCGCGCGGCATTTAGAAATCCACTTTTACTTGTCCAAAATTACGAGCAGCAGTTAGATGAACTGTCCGCAGAGCTGACAACGACGACCCGGCATCTGCTGTTTGAGGCACAAAGAAGGCTCTCAACATCCTACGAGCAGATTGTCAGGATTGAGCCGCATCGGCTGTTGGGAAACAAAACAGTCCAATTGAACACCTGGCAGAACCGGATCAACATGGGTATTAGTACAATTATTAATAACTGTAAAATGCAACTCACAGCACAGGCTAATCGCTTAGCCGGCTTGAATCCAAAATCGGTTTTACAGCGAGGCTACAGCATTACTACTGATAAAAAGACCGGCTTACTTATAAAAACCCCGGAGGATGCCCGACTCGGGGACTATTTGATTACGGAACTTGCCGGCGAGAATTTCATTGAAAGTAAGGTAATAAAAAACTATAAAAGGCAAAAAGTAAAAAGGCAGAATTGAAAGTCGAAGAAATGGCAAACCAGAAGAAAAAAAATGACCTTAGTAAATTGAGCTTTGAAGAAGCGATAACAATGCTTACTGATATTGTCAGTAAGATTGAGCAGGGCCAGATTCCGTTGCAGGATAGTATAGACCAATATGAAAAGGGTATGGCGCTTATCAAACACTGTCGGGGAATCCTTGAAAAGGCCGAGAAGCGCATTGAGAAAATCATAAAAGAAGAGGAACTGGAAAAAGAATAATCTTCCCAAAAATACTTGTTTTAATAGTAATACAAAATAAGCGAGCGTGGCGGAATTTGGCAGACGCGCCAGGTTTAGGTCCTGGTGTCCCCTAAGGACGTGGAGGTTCGAGTCCTCTCGCTCGCAGTTTTCAATCGCAGATATTTGGAGAAACAGACCAATGAGACTCAGGGCAGTTGGGGTGGTCGTTTGCATATCGGTGATTCTTTTATGCGGTTCGTGTAGTTCATCTATTCAGGAAACAAGTCGTGAGCCGGTCACGGCGATATTGGGAGCATTCGATAAAGAAATAACATTACTCCAGGACAAGCTGACTCAGCGACAGGAACAGGAAATAGAAAGAATCAAATTTACCAGCGGCAAACTGAACGGCAGTAAAGTCGTCATCGCCTGGACAGGCATAGGCAAAGTCAACGCCGCTATGACAACTACCCTCATGATAGAACACTTTAAGCCGGAAAAAGTTATCTTTACAGGCATAGCAGGTAGCGTGAACCCGCAGCTTGGACCCGGAGATATAGTGATAGCTGAAAAAACTGCCCAGCACGATTCGGGTATTTTATGGCCGGAAGGATTTATGCATCAGGGAGTGAAAAATCCTTTTGACGGCCTGGACAATCCCGTTTTCTTCCCCGCCGACGAGCAGCTTCTTAAATTAGCCCAGCGTGCCGCCAAACAAGTTCAGCTAAAAAAAATACGAACCAAAACCGGCGAAAAATCCCCAAGAATTGTAAAAGGCGTGGTCGTTACCGGTGATACTTTTGTGGCATCGAATGATAAGTGTATCGAGCTGCGCGAAAAGCTCGACGCCGATGCCGTGGAGATGGAGGGCGCAGCGGTGGCTCAAATTTGCTATCAGCGACGAATCGGGTATCTTGTCATACGCAGCATTAGCGATAAGGCCGATGAGAGTGCAGTACAGGAAAAGCAGATGTTTTATTTAATGGCTGCTAAAAATTCTGCCGAGCTGGTCGCAGAAACGGTCGGCCTTTTAGGGACGGAACTTCCAACAGAAAAAAACAGCTCCGGCAAAAAGTGAAGGAATACGAAATGATAGGCGAATACTTCAAACTTCGAAAAAGACAAACCAGTATCAAAATTGAGTGCGTGGCGGGCCTGACAACATTCCTTACAATGGCGTATATTATTTGCGTCAACCCGGCCATTCTAAGTGCGGCCGGAATGGACAAAGAGGCCCTCATAGCTGTTACCTGTATAATGAGCGGTGCTGCTACGCTCACCGTAGGATTTTTGGCAAATGCACCTATAGCTATGGCGCCGGGGCTCGGACTTAATTCCATTTTTGCCTATCTGGTTGTTTCCGAAAAAATGGATTGGCCAACAGCCCTGGGCGTTGTATTCATAGCAGGTTTGTTCTTTCTGATATTGACCGGGCTGGGGCTGAGAAGAAGGATTGTCGAAGCGATACCCACTTCACTGATTTCGGCTATTGGTGTTGGTATAGGATTATTTATTACCTTCATAGGTCTGCAGGATTTGGGTCTTATAGTCAGCGATGAAAATACATTGGTCACAGCAGGACCAGTGACACCAACAGTTCTGATAGGCCTTTTAGGATTGCTCGTGATGATTTACCTGGAGATTAAAAAGGTTACCGGCTCACTTCTGGTAGGTATTGTCACCGCCACCGTTCTGGCTGTTGTTTTCAGGTTAATCAGGTTACCCGAACAGTACATATCTTCAAGCCTTGATGTTAGCCCCATTGCCTTCAAGCTGAATATCATTGGTGCTTTGAAGTGGGGCTTTTTCGGAAGCATCTTTACGTTTATGTTCATTGATATGTTTGACAGCGTGGGGACACTGGTGGCTTGTTGCTATAAAGCACAGATGGCTGACGAGCAGGGCAGGATAAGAGGACTGGATAGGCTGTTGGGAATCGATGCTGTCGCAACAATGGTCGGCGCAGTACTGGGAACCTCACCTACTACTGCATACGCTGAATCGGCAGCGGGAATTGAGCAGGGGGGGCGAACAGGATTGGCTTCGATAGTCACAGGCGTGTTATTTCTGCTGGCGCTGGCCTTTGTGCCCGTGGTGGAAATAGTACCAAAATATGCAACTGCCCCGGCACTCGTTATGGTAGGGCTTTTTATGGCAAAGGAGGTCAAAAGGATAGATTTAGCTAATTTAGAAGAGGCCTTTCCTTCATTTATCATAATCGTAATGATAGCGTTGAGTTACAGTATCAGTACAGGACTGGCTTTCGGGTTTGTCTCATTTACACTGCTCAAAATAGTCCTGGGTAAGGCAAGAGATGTGAAGCCGACAATGTGGATTATTGCGATTTTATCTCTGACGTTTTTGACTATGGACCAGCTGCCCGCTATGATTAAGTATCTAAAGTCTCTTATGTGAGCTTGTGGGATGGAGAGATTCTATATCGACCCGGATTTCCTAGGATAAAGTATGGCAAAAGTCACATTTGCATCTCCGGCACTTTTTGGTTGTTGCAAAGATAAAAAAAAGTATAATCATGCCCTGAGATAAAACCAAACACCCGAGGCAATAATTGTCCAGATAGGTACACTGAAAACGCTGTTCCGAGTTTACTATATGTATGAAGCACGAAAGGACTATTTCGAATGGATACTGAAAAGCAAAGGCAGGTATGGACTCCTATCGAATTTTCGGAAAAATGGACGGAGGCTATAACAGCAAGATTCGATGACTTGGCACCAAGCTGGTACAAAAGAAGACAAACCTTGACCGAAGAGGACGATGATTATAAAGAGTTCTTGGAACGGTTGAAAAGGGAGCATGCTATCGAAACCGGAATTGTCGAAAAACTATATGATCTGAGTGAGGGGATTACGCAAACATTTATTAAGGAAGGGTTCATAGATAGCTACATTGGACATGACGACACAAATATTGCGCCAAGGCAGTTGATGGGGTATCTGAACGATCACTTTGAGGCGCTCGATTTCATTTTCGCAGTTGTTCAAAGCCATAGAGAGTTGTCAAACAGCTTTATCAAAGAATTGCATGCCCTACTAACGAAACACCAGAAGACAACGCCTGCAATAGATGGTTTCGGTAGAACGGCACACATAAAACTAAGTAAGGGCGAGTTCAAGAAACGCCCTAACAATCCACGGAGAGAGGATGGGACGCTGTGTCTATATTGTCCTCCAGAACAGGTAGAATCGGAGATGGAGAAGCTGCTCAATATCTATGAGGAACTGGTGGCAGCAGAGAAGAATTCCATAATCGTTTCGGCCTGGTTTCACCATGCTTTCACCCAAATCCATCCCTTTCAGGATGGGAACGGCAGGATGGCGAGACTACTATCGAGCCTGATATGGATCAAAAAGGGACTTTTCCCTTTAACAGTGAAACGAGATGAGAAAAGCATTTATATCGGGGCTTTGGAAAAAGCGGATGCGGGTGACCCGAACCAATTGGTTGCGTTTTTCAGTGAAGCGCAAAGCAAAAGCATTGACAGTTTCCTCAATTACAAGAAGAAAGCTAAGCCAGGAGCCACTCTTGCAGAGGTTGCCACCGTGTTTGGCGAAAAGTTAAGTGAGTTTAAGCGGAAAAAGGAAGCGCATAGACAAAAGTTGCTGGCCGACCATAGAGAAATAGTGTTTAACAAAGTCTACGAGGTGTTTGGCGGCTTAAGAGAAGAGTTGCTGGAGTCACTTGGCAGAGATATTGATATACAGTTGAAAAGTGTGGGTCCTGAAGATGAGAAGGCACATTGGTATGCAAAACAGATTATCGATTATGCATCCCACCACAATTACTATTTTAACATGCTAATGCCCAGATTCTGGTTCCGGTTTAGTTTCAAGATAGCGCAGGAGAAACGATATGACCTAATAGTAACTATTCATCATTCGAGTTATGATGATTCCGTAATGGCTGTAGGTGCGTTTCTGGAGTTCTTTGACGAAACGGCTATGGATGAGGAGAGGGAGCATACAGACTATGCCAGTTCAATACCAATAGATGTGGAACCATATAAAATCTCATTGGAGAGAATTACACCAAAGTTGCTGCAGAACATTGAGAGTTATGTTCGAGATGTTGTGACAATTGGGTTGACAGTTATAACCAGTCAAATCAGTTGAACCTCTCAACCATCCCGCAATTCTTAGAGATTATTAGGACCGTTTACTATTTTATGCTTCGTTGATGACAAGTAGACCGTGCGAAGAAGAAAAAGGAGGTAAATATATGGAAATTAAAATAACAAGTTCGGCTTTTGAACAAGGTAATTTGATTCCGGCCAAATACACCTGTGACGGTGCGGATGTCTCGCCACCGCTTCGGTGGGAAGGGATTCCCGAAGGCACAAAGAGTATCGCCCTTATAAACGATGACCCGGATGCACCTATGGGCACGTGGGTACATTGGGTTTTGTTTAATCTGCCCGCCGATATTAAGGAACTGGCCGAAAACATCCCGCCCGAAGAAACTTTGCTGAATGAGGCCAAACAGGGAATCAGTGACTTTGGCAGAATCGGCTACGGCGGCCCATGCCCGCCCAGCGGTACACACAGATACTTCTTTAAGATTTATGCACTTGATACGGAACTCAGTCTTGAATCCGGCGCCAATAAACACCAGTTACTCAAGGCTATGGAAGGACACATCCTCGGCCAGGGCGAGTTAATCGGCAAATACAAAAGACAATAAGCTGATGATTGAGCGTTTACTTTTTGGTAGTCGAGATTAGGCGGGATTTAGAAGTTCTCCACAATAGCAGCCGTATGAATTGTAAGCAGCATCAAATAGTCCAAATCGCTCAGATTGTAATGTTCACATTCCATCGAATTATCGACATATAACACACCGAAACAACCCGATGGATCCACAATAGGTGCTATCAATGCAGAGCGTATCTTCTCCTGGTCTATAGGAGCCGAAACCTGTGGTATTAGCAAAAAGTGTTGTTTATCAATTGCTTCATTAATTCTTTCTTTTAATTTTAACTGGCCCAATTCTACTGTGTCACCTTTCTTAGTTTTGCCCCCATGACAGGTCATTGGCCCCTCAGACATGTCTCTCAAAGCACACCAGCAATGATATGCACCGAACTGCTTCAACGTCAAACTCAATAAAACCTCCAATACTTCGTCAAGGCCGTTGGTTTTACAAATAGTCTCGGTAGCGTTTAGGAAATCCTTTATCCGTTTAGCCGGCAGCTGAATATCAGGAGCTTGCTCCACATCCGGCTTTCTTACTATAATTTCACGAGTGGATTCTGTCGGAGGAGGTCTTACTTCATGCGAAGCTGTTATGAGTGTATCTTCCAGATGAATGTGTTTATCGGCGCCGTTATCAACTTCGACATCGATTTCAATTGTAAAATCCGCTATACGAACACAATCGCCGGTCTTGATTTGAGCCTTGTGGATTGCTTTATTGTTTAGATACGTTTTGTTGGCTGAATCCAGGTCTTCGATGACCCATTTCCCGTCCTGCGTTGCAAAGATTGCGGCATGCTGTCTTGAGACCATCCTGTCAGGTAAAAAAATCTGACTATGCGCATGCCTTCCGATATAGACAGGGCCCCTGTCGAATTGAAACTCGTTGATGGTTTGACCATTTCGTTTTACAACCAAACGCACCTGTTTTCCTCCTTTTGTACCCGCTCTAAAGTTCTATATGTAATTATCCACAATTTGGAATAATTTGTCAAGCAAACAATCTTCAACTGTCGGATTCGAGCGCCTCCCCTGTACTTATTAAGCCCTGTTCATTAAATAAACGGACATATAATCCCTATTGTAAGTCGTTCAAAGTTACTACTTTCCCTGCGCCGATATTAATGTAGTTGTTTCCGAAGTGTTTTTCAAATAAGCTTCTTGCTTTATCGCCGGAACAATGACAGGGGCCGACATATCGAACGCCCAATTTCTTAAAAGCAGAAATGATTTTTTCTATTCTGCCTTTTGTCGTCCATTCTAAATGAAAACCACCCATTACCAGCAGGATATCGTCTTTTATCAGGTCTCCCACTTTATTGACAATATTTACTATCCCCGGATGCGCACAGCCGGTCATTACAATCAGGCCGTTATCCGTCCTTATTACCAGGGATTGTTCCTTAATCAACTTTCCGTACACGCCGGTTGAATAGACATCTTCACAAATTTGCACAGACTCCCCGACCTCGACTATTTTCGCTCCTGAATTTAATGCGCCATCTTTGAACTTTTGTGGAAATGATTTGGGCAGATAAATAGGAACATCGGAGTTCTCCTCAAGAAAGCTGTTCAAGCCGCCGGTGTGGTCGTCGTGAATATGAGAAAGTACCACTACATCAACACAGTTAGGCTCCATCGATAATTTCTGCATATTATCGAGCAACAAATGTCCACCGCCGGTATCGAAGAGAATAGTTTTGTCGGTACCGTTGATAATTGCAGCAAAGCCCCATTCGGTTTCCAGTTCTTTCTCATAAGGATTATTATCGTATATAACTGTAATATTAAGATTGTGAATACCTCGCGTGGCAACGGTTTTGTTCTGTTCATTCATTTTTTGTCCCATCCTTTGAGCGAAAGTGCCAAGAAAAATACCCGCAATTAACAAAATGCTAACCGCAGGCATTAGAAAAACAACAATAGTCGATAATCTCCGCATTTGTCTTGTTCCTTTACTGTATATTAGCAATTATAACCATTTAGCTGCCAAAATAGCAAGTGACAGAAGCAAATCTCATAAAATAATGTCCCTGTCCCGGTTAAATTGATGTAGTTTTTTACTTGACATTTTCGAGGTTATCGGATAAACTATTAATTATTCAAGGATGGGTGGTGAGGAAATGTCTATTCGTATCCTCCGAAAATACCTGCTTTATAACAGAATTTTTAAAATTGTGCACGGCAGGAAGATGGTATAAGATGGGACATAAACGTCCGATATTATTGGCTTTTGCGTATTGAAAGCAACTCCGACAAGCGAAATGTCTGTTCTGGTAGAAAAATAGATTCAGGTGCTTGTCCCATTTACGAAAGGGAATTGAAAAGATGGAGGAACGATGAAGACGAAATTGTACACCCTGACTGCGGTGATTTTACTGGGAACCACCTCTGCTTTAGCTAAAGTCTACCAAATCACTTCATTCAAAAATTCTTTGCCTACTATCGGCGAGTTCGGTGGTCATGACCCCGTAGGTGATAGAGGAGATACGATATCTCAAATTGGTAATGAACAGACTTGGTTTTGTTTCGATATTTTGGAAATACCTGATACAGAACTGATTATATCGGCATCCTTCTCAGCCCGTATAAAAGATTATAGCGAAAATACAACCCAAAGAACTCTATGGTACGACCCGAATGACGATTGGGTAAACACCTGGTATCACGACCCGGATTTTGAAGAAAGCAAAGTAGTAAGCGAGCTGATAGGCACAATCATGTTCAACAATGACGGTTGGACATGGACAACAATTCATATAGATACGAGTAAACATAACTGGACGAATGATTTGATTGACAACTATGTTACTCTAATGCTTACCGGCCCTCTTAAGGGCTACTATTCCTTTGGAGAAGTTGATTTCAGACGTGCTTATCTGGAGTTAGTAACCTTTCCAACTCTCGAAGACACAAACAATATTAATACATTGTTCAACTTCGGAGCCGAAGAGCTTGTTCAAGCTGATGGGCGTGACATCGATGTGCCCGGCTACTCCGTGCCATCCTTTGTAGACTGGAATAACGATGATCTGAATGACCTTGTCATTGGCGAAGGTAGCGGAAGTGATTCCGCGAAGATTCGGGTTTATCTTAACGTAGGAACCGAACCTGAACCGCAGTTCTCGGATTATTTCTACGTCCAGTCTGACAGCAACGACCTGACCTGCCCTGCGTTTGGCTGCCTGGGCTGCTTCCCAAGGGTCGTCTATTGGGACGCCGACGAGCGTAAGGACCTGCTTGCAGGCCAGTCCAATGGAACCGTTAAAATCTTTTTGAACATCGGCACTGATGAAGACCCGACATTCAACGAAGGAACATTTCTCCAGGTCGGCCAATCCGGCTCAAAACAAAATATCGACGTTGGAAATCGAGCGACTCCTTCTGCCGTTGACTGGAATAACGACAACAGGAAAGACCTTGTCATTGGTGCATACGATGGCCAAATACATATCTTCATAAATGAGGGAAACGATACTGACCCGAACTTTCTTATCGAAACTTTCGCAAAGACGAATAGTTCAAACCTTGTCGTAGAGGGCCTGCGGTCAAGTCCTGTAATTGGCGATTTTGACAACGATGGTAAGAATGATATTCTCACAGGAAATACAGACGGCCAATTACTATTCTATAGTAATGTCGGCACTGATGCCGAACCGAGTTTCTCAGATTATATACTCGTTGAATCCAATCATAATCCGATTGACCTTTCGCTCTCACCTCGCTCCAGGCCGTTCGTCTGTTACTGGACAGGAAACGGCAACTTCGGCCCGATAGATGGCTATCCCGATGTGCTTATCGGTTCTGGAGGTGGAAAGGTGCATCTATATCGGGGCAAACCTGTAACAGGCGATATTAACGGCGATGGAAGTGTAGACTCCACAGATTTCGCCCTGTTTGCTGCGCACTGGTTCCAGAAGGATTGCGGCCAGTGTGGCGGGGCCGATTTTAATCATGATTCGAAAGTGTACTTCGACGATTTACTCTGGTTTGCCCATTACTGGCTGACAGGTTCAGAATAATTTGTACTAATCCAAAACTCAGATAGATGGGGCGTAGGCCTTGATTTAATCGGGGCTTACGCCTTTTTTAATTCTCACACATTTATAAGGTGGCGGCTTACCTAGTTCGGCAAAGTTTCTTCAGAGCCGACTCCACAACTCTTAATACACAATACGATATACGAACGACGAACATTAATCATTATTCATCGCAGGGCGTCTCGCACTGAAAAGAGGATTCCGCCTCCGACCAGTCGCTTTCACAGGAAGCTCTTATATAAGTAACCGACCAGTCATGCAAAATGGGTGTAACAACGAGGCTGCTGCTTGGCAGGTTCACCCTCAGTTTAATCGACCTAACGCCAATATCGCTGATATCAGTACCGCTAACCACATCGGCCAGCAGCACACTTTCATCCAGCGCATCTAAAACATCTATCATAAGCCCCGTACCCGAGGGGATTGTGCTATTGAACCGCACCATGTCCCAGTTCCAATCACCATCGGCAGGTAAATCTATCT
>CAZJIR010000039.1:0-775 GCA_964546095.1 uncultured Pirellulales bacterium | reverse complement strand
CGTGGAAACAACAGTATCCGTAAGTGTATCAGCCTGAAGTTCCGCTTGATTTATCTGTGACCATTTCTCCACAGCTCTGCATTTCACCCTGTACCAGTACTCCTGCCCGAGGCCCAGTTCTGTGAACATGTAACTTGTCTGGTCTATCCAGCCGCTGTCAGCAATGATATTACCAAATTCTGCATCGCCGGCACACTCAGCTCGATACTCCCCGGCCCCGGGCACCGGCTCCCACAAAATCATATTATCCGGCCCCGCGGTCATTTCTGGCTCAGCATGAAGAACCGGCGCATCCAGTGATATCTGATTGCAATCGGTAGGAAACACTATATCGTCAATCCATACGGTATCAGCGCCTCTGGATATGGAGCCATCCTTTGAATAAGTCCACTTAAAAATTCTTGCCCCTGCTGTTACAGGGAAGGAAACTTCGTCCCATTCCTTAATGCCTGACAATCTATACACTTCCACTCCATCGATATAGAATTTCAAAAAGTCAAAACCCAGCTCGGACGATACCTTGCGGCGAAACCTGATGTCCCCCGAAACACAATCTACACTCACCCTCAGAGTAACACTTTCACCATTTTCAATCTGGCCGGCCTCCGCGCAACAAGCCCCGGAATACCTTTCCATAGATGTAATTATCCAATTATTATCTCCGGAATGCTCCCAGGGAAATTTACTGAAATCCCCCGTTTCAAAATCCTCCGTGGAGCAATCGGAAATAACAGGGCCTGAGGCGGATACATAGTCTCCTACAAAATCGATGCCC
>CAZJIR010000038.1:0-12759 GCA_964546095.1 uncultured Pirellulales bacterium | reverse complement strand
TTGACCCACAGAAGACTTTCGGCTACCACATTATCGAGCCACGTATTCAGCTTCGCAAGGACGGTGTCAGAAGATTAGGCAAGGCCCTGGGGCTTCCAGAAGAGCTATTCGAACGAATTCCGTTCCCGGGCCCGGCACTGGCGACACGCGTTATAGGCGAGGTAACTGCCGACCGAATTGAAACTGTCCGCAAGGCAACTGCTATCGTAGAGCGACTACTCCAGAATACCGGAGCATTTCAGTACATGGCCATCCTTCACGAAGACCGCGTCACCGGTATGCGCAACGGCAATCGTGATTTCGGCCAGCAGATAGAACTGCGTTGCTGGAACAGCATCGATGCACGGACAGCTACGCCGACACGACTGCCGTACGAGACTCTTGAAACTATCGCCGATGAGATTATCCAACAAATACCCGGCATCGTCAGTGTCACGTACAACATAGCACCGAAGCCACCATCTACAATAGAAGCGGTCTGACTTACTTTGCCGGTATCCCTCTTTGTGTTTCCAAGGTAAACAAAAATTTAGAGGTGAAATTATGAAAGATAAAACAATGGCTCGCCGCAGTTTTTTGAAGTACTCCGCCGGGGTAGTGATTGGAACGAGCCTGATAAACGAGCCCGCTTCTGTACATGGTAAGCCTCAAGGCGCCAAATTGCGTAAGGCCCTTCAGCTTGGGATGCTACCGAAGGAACTTTCGGATTCGGAAAAATTCAGGCTTGCGAAGAAATGTGGATTTGACGGCATCGAAGCATATCCAATGGAAAACCTCGATGCGGCAAAACAGCTCGGTAAGCTGGCACGGCAGGCCAGTGTTCCGATTCACTCAATCATTTATGGCGGCTGGGATGCACCGTTTTCCGACCCCGACCCAAAGGTTATAGATAAGGGCCTGGCGGCAATGGAAGCCGCCCTGCGCAGCGCCAAAGCAATGGGTGCAGATACGGTGCTGTTGGTGCCAGCGGTAGTCAAAGAGGATGTCAGTTACGTCCAGGCCTACAAACGCTCACAGAGGCACATCAGAAAATTACTGCCATTAGCTCAGGAGCTTGGCGTTGTGATCGCGGTGGAGAATGTATGGAATAAGTTTTTGCTTAGCCCGCTCGAATTCGCACGGTATGTGGATGAATTCGAGAGTCCATGGTTGAAGGCTTACTTCGATATAGGTAATGTAATCCTCTTCGGATTCTCACAGGACTGGATTCGCACGCTCGGAAAACGCATCGTTAAAATTCATCTAAAAGATTTCAAAAGGCAAGGCTATCAATGGACCAACCTGCTTGATGGCGATGTGAACTGGCCCGAAGTACGCCGTGCACTGGATGAAATCGGATACGACGGATTTCTAACAACAGAACTGAGAGGAGGCGACGAAGCCTATCTGAAAGATTTAGCCGGTCGCATCGACCGCATTCTCGCAACGTAGCAATACAACAAGAAGCCAAATTGAGACACTCAACCTGCAAACAAAAAAAGGTTCCCGCTCTGCTTGGGGGGTTACAGAACAGGAACCACGAATGTGGACAATCTAAAGTTCTCAATTACTTGTTCAATACTTTTTAGCTAATTGCCGGAATTATCCTTTGACTTTGATTTTTACGGCTTTGGCTTTCTCGGTTTTCGGCAGCGTTATATTCAGCACGCCGTCTTTGCAGGTCGCCTCGATTTTTTCCTGTTCAACATCGGTTGGAAGGGTAATCTCACGTCTGAAGCTGCCGTACGAGCTTTCCATGTGGTAATAGCCCTTTTCCTTCTTCTCCTCAGAGTATTTCTTTTCGCCGCTGATGGTTAGCGTGTTGCCGTATACGGAGATATCAACATCATCAGCCTTGCAGCCCGGAATCTCGGCCCTTACAACAATCGCATCATCCTGCTCGGCAACGTCGATTGCAGGCCAGGCCTTGTATCCCGAAAAGGGCCTGTCCAGCCCTCTGAAAAAGCTGTCAAACAAATCGTCCATCTCATTGTGCAGGGTCGACAAATCGCCTCTGTTTCTTTTGTTAAAACGTACCAGTGTCATAGTAACACCTCCCTTCGAAATCTTCTTCATTTTTTACTTTTCAATTTCCTTAACCGCTTAAACTCCTGCTAACACTATACGCAAAGGCCGTGCCAGATTATCGATCATTAGAAAACACTCAAAAAACAACGGAAATTGTCTTATCGGCCCTGTCATATCCAAGCGTCGGCTGTCAAATTGGCATATCTTCTACCGAAAAGATATTGCGACTGTAGCATGCAAGTTAATGCAAATTGTGGGTTAAGCCCCAACCTGCTGTGGGATCAAAACATGCTCTTCTGTCAGTGGGCCACACCAAAATGTCACTATCTGGTTTTCCTTCGGCAAAGTTAAGCAGAAAAGTGACACATAAAACATGTGGTTTTTTGGTTCATTCTCTTGACAAAAAACTTCTTTGGAGCTACAATGTCACTTGTATGGCTTAAGGAGGAGTTCCGCATTGTAAATCAGCGGCAACATGTCTTCGTGCATGGAGGAACAACAGAAACAACTGTGCGAACAGTTCAACTATTGAGAAAGGAGGAGCTTATGAGAAGAATTACCATACCTTTAAGCTTAACTATTGTATTACTATTTTGTTCGGCCTCGCTCTCTGCGCCGACTCTTGACCAGTTTCAAGACAATGGGCCCAGTGGGTGGGTGTACAACTGGGCTCAGCATCTTGGTCAAACGTTCACCGCTGGTGTGTCGGGGATACTGGACCACATTGAAGTAGGCATGTCTGCTGATAGCCCCACTTACGCTACGACAGTGGATATCAGAACAACAACGCTTATCGGCATGCCAAGTGACACAGTACTTGGTAGTGTTGATGTACCACTGGGCAGCCTGGTCACGGATTGGAACAGCATTGATTTCTCAACTCAGAACATACCTATTACAGCCGGCACAATGTATGCCATGGTATTTTGGAAGAATGAGGGCGACGGCTTTGATAACGAGAATGGGCTCAGTCTCAAGTGGTATGACAATCCCTACACAGATGGCCAATTATGCAAGTTTGATATAGACTACCCCCCCTGGGAGCCTGTAGGCGATGGCGACGGCGACGTGCAGTTCCGCACCTATGTCAACGTCGACGTCATTCCCGCGCCCGGCGCAATCTTGCTTGGCAGTATCGGACTCAGCATCGTAGGCTGGCTGCGAAGACGCAGGGCCTTGTAGCAGAATGCGTGAGAAACGAACATAAAAGGGCTGCGGCAAGAATGTGCGCAGCCTTTTTTTATCCTGCGTAAACATAGGGATTCTTTGTCGATGTTCGACATCGCAAACAGGGCCGGCCCTTACCCCAACGTGCGGTCAAAATCTACTCTTTCGCAGGCGGGTTAAAGTATCGGAAGAATTCCGAATCGCCGGGCAAAACAATGGTTGTATCCCCGCCAAGCGAGTTCTGGTAAGCTTCCAAAGTCCGGATGAATGAATAAAACTCAGGGTCGTTTTCATAAGCCTGGGCATAAATTTTAAGGGCCTCGGCGTCACCTTCACCTTTTGTCTTCTCGGCCAGCATGTAACTATCCGCAAGCAGGATTGTCTTATCTTTGTCGGTCTGGGCCTTAATCTTTACGGCCTCCTCCTCACCCTCAGAGCGATATTTTTTTGCGATTCTCTGCCTTTCGGCCTTCATTCGGTCAAAGACCGAATGGGTAACATTCTGCGGCAGGTCAGCCCGCTTTATTCGCACATCGATAACCTGGATGCCATAGTCGCCAGCTTTCCGGGCACACTGCTCGGCCACTTTGTGCATTATCTGCTGGCGGTTGACCGACACAATTTCCGTCAGGCTGTGCCTGGCAAGCTCCTCGCGCAATTCAGAAAAAACAATATCATCCAGTCTTGACTGGGCGCCGATTTCGCTTCCCACAGTTTGATAGAACTTAAGCGGGTCGATGATTTTCCAGCAGGAATAATTGTCGATGACCAGTTGCTTTTTATCATCGGTGATAATTTTAGCCGCGGCAGCGTCATATTCCATAACCCTGGCTTCAAATCTATGCACCGCCTGAATTAGTGGAATCTTGAAGTGCAGGCCGGGTTGTTTTGCCTCTCTTACGAATTTTCCCAACTGGGTTACAATGGCCTGTTCGGTTTCATCTACAGTGAAAATTGAGGTGGCAAGCACCACTGTAATTATTGCGACGACTACAATCGCACTGATAAGCTTTGTATTCATCTTGACCTCCGAGTATTCGGATTTGGATTTTGTGGTGAATTTGTAAATGGGGCGCCTTCAAGAGGCAAAATTTTTAGCAGGCCGTCTCCTGAGTTTGAATCTATTATAAACTTTTTGACGCCCGGAAGTACCTGCTCCATCGTTTCCAGATAGAGCCGCTTTCGCGTTACATCTTTTGCTTTCTGGTATTCTTCAAGCACTGCCAGAAATTTCGCCACATCGCCCTGTGCCCGTTTTATCTTCTCCTCCTTGTAGCCCTCTGCCTCCAAAACTATGCTCCTGGCCTGGCCGCGTGCCTTGGGGAGGATATCCTCATTATAACCTTTGGCTTCCTGTATCAATTTTTCCTTATCCTCCTTGGCGCTCACCACGTCACTAAATGATGCTGCAACCTCTTTTGGCGGCTGGACAGTCTGGAGTTTAACCTCGATTATCCGAACGCCGCTTTCGTAACCATCGACTATTTCCTGCATGAGCGCGCGAATGTCGATTTCGACCTGCAGTTTTTCCTTGATTAGCACATCGTCAATCGGCCTTTTGCCGACAACCTGTCTTAGTGCCACTTCGGCTGCATCTTTAATCGTACCCTGCGAGCCTTCCAGATTGCGTACATTAAAGAGATAGTCGGCAGCATCCTTTATCTTATACTGAACTATGATTTGCGCATCGATAATCTGTTCATCGCCCGTAAGCATTAGTGACTCTTCGGGGTGGAACTTATACCTTGCCGGCGGACCCGGGCTGATGGTTTCAACGCCGATTTCTATACGCCGAACCTGCTGTATTTTGGGCTTGTTAACTTTTTCTATCGGGCCGGGCAAATGGTAATGTGGACCCGGTTCGGTTATTCTTACGACCTTTCCAAATCGGCGCACCACCCCCTGCTCATCAGGTCTTACAATATATATCCCCGACAAAAACCACAATAACAACAGAAGCGGAATTGCCAACTTGAGCCATAAATCCCACTGTTTTGGAATTTGAAATTTTACTCTGTAATCATCCTCCCATCGACTTTCCCGTTCCATATGAGGTCCTTTCCAAGACATAAACGATGTACAGTTACTGCCACATGCAATCAATTATAGACTGGCCCAACACCACGTCAAGAAGATTTAATAGTAAGGTTGAGCTTGCCCGGCCGTGATTATGTAGGTATTATATCGCGTAATGTCAAATTATAAGAAATATAAAACAAAAAAGTTAGTAGAGCGAAATCCACCTTAAATCACCAAAAACGATGGACGAAAAAGGAAAAAATCCGAAAGACAGCGCAGTGGTAACAAGGTATCTGCTTATGCCCCATCAGGCCAACCCGCACGGCACCGCATTTGGCGGGGCAATCGTAGCCTGGATAGATATGGTGGCGGCAATGGTAGCACAAAGGCACTGCGGTAAAGAAGTCGTTACAGCAGGTATCGACTCACTTAATTTCAGAGAGCCCATAAGAATCGGAGACCACATTGTCTTAAAAGCATCGATAAACTACGCAGGCACCTCGTCAATGGAAGTAGGTGTCCAGGTCAGCAGGGAAGACCCATATACCAGCCAGCAGGTTATCGCTACAACGGCGCACCTGACCTTCGTCGCGCTGGATGAGAATAAAAGGCCGACTGATGTCCCGCCCATTATGCCCGAAACGGAGCAGGAAAAAAAACGTTACGAAAACGCCAAACTCCGGGTCAAGGCCCGAAAAGAACTGTTAAAGAAAATTAGCTGATATGCGTGTACAGTGAAAACCGAGAGATTTCAGCCGGCCTAATCCGATGGCGATAAAAATTAACCACGCTAAAAAGTAAAAGACAAAGGTTCTTGGTGAAATCACTTGAAGTCTCATCTTTAACGAAATGGTATGGCTCAACCAGAGGTGTCGAAGACTTATCGTTCAGCATCGAAAAAGGCGAGATTTTCGGCTACCTTGGGCCTAACGGCTCAGGTAAGACCACAACCATTCGCTGTCTTATGGGCCTGCTCAGGCCGACATGCGGAGACTGTCACGTCCTGGGGCAGCGCGTCATATCAGGGCGCGCAACTCAGCACACACGTATCGGCTATCTACCCGGTGATTTTCGCATCTGGCCCGGTCTAACGGCAAGAAAATCGCTTAAGATACTGGCGACATTAGGAGACGACAGTAACAACACAAGCAAACGGTGCGAGGAGCTGGCCGACAGTCTCGACCTGGACCTGGACCGACGCGTGCGTACTTTATCAAAAGGCAACCGTCAGAAAGTTGGCGTCGTATACGCATTTCAGCACCAGCCCGACTTGCTGATTCTCGACGAACCGACCATCGGGCTCGACCCGCTCATACGACAAATTGTACTGGACATGATTCGCGAAGCCTCAAAAGCAGGCGCAACCGCCTTGCTGTCCTCTCACGACCTCAATGAAGTATCGGCGGTTTGCGGTCGGGCCGCCATATTGCGCGAGGGCCGCCTGATAGAGCTGGCCGCTGTCTCCAAAATCGTACAGGAAGGCCAAAAGCACCTGAAGGCTTGGTTCACCAAAGGAACACGGATACCGAGCCTGCCCGTCAGCCAACTGCCGGGCGTGCGCGTAATTCAACAGGAGTCAGAATCACTTCATTTGTCATACCAGGGCTCTGTCGGTCCGGTCTTAAAGTGGCTCGCACAATACCCCGTTGACCGTATCTCAACACGGCAGACTTCATTAGAAGAAGCATTTATGCAATACTACGACAAGAATCAGGACATCGGTCAAAAGGAGGTTGCCCATGAGCAATAAGGCACGTACTCCATTTCCATGGCCCTTGTTGCGGTTCTGGACGCGACGAACTCTGTTGCTATGGTGCCTAATTGCGGCGATGATATTTCTTCTTCAGATATTCTACTGCGGCATCGTGCATAACAATGAACGTGTAAAGGCACTCCTTCAGTATATGGACATGCTTCCATCGTTTATGAAAACCGCCTTTGGTGGTGAGATGCTACAGCTTGGCAATATTTCCGGGCTTATGGCTATGGGCTATAACGACCCCCTCGTTCTGCTGTTGTATATGCTTTTTGCTGTTGGCGTCCCGACCGGCCTGCTCGCAGGTGGCGTCCAAAAAGGCACAATGGAATCGATATTGAGTCGTCACACCACAAAAACTCAGGTCTATATATGCGCCGGCCTCATAACGATTACAGGTATGTTCGCGCTGGTCCTTGTGATGTTCTCCGGGACGGTTGTCTCCACTAAACTTTATCAATTCGACCAAACAGTCCGACTGTACCCTTTTTTCATAGTCGCAATAGTTGGGGGAATGCTCGCCAGCGCAGTTGGAGGCATTGCATTACTTGCAGCAGCCTGTTTTCGCCGCAGTACCGCTATATGGCTAACGACTATTTATTTAGTGCTGAACTATTTCGCGGAAATCGTGGCTGAGTGGTGGCCTCGAATGAAATGGCTAAAGCACATAACAATCTTCGATTATGTTAACGACTCGGCGATATTAACTGAATCCGTATGGCCCATAAGCGACCTGTGTGTATTGATATCAATTCTTGTTGTTTCCACGCTATTGGGTGGATTCATCTGGTCACGCCGGGATTTGCCAATGTAAAACGGGGCTGCACTTGAAGGCTGAGTTAGAACATCGGAGCATCACATGAATGCCCAATGGCCCGTATCAGGAGTCTTTTGTCCGAGTTAGAGTTTCGGCGCTGCGTTTAGGGGTTGACACAGGTTTTATCTCTATCTTCCTCGGAGGTCTGACGGTTGGCATTCTGCGGCCGTATTTTTCCTTCAGCATCTCTCTTTTCTGGTAGCATTGCTCTTTAAAGACTGCGATTTCCGACTCGAGGTTGGCGCCAGCGGAATCGCCGAAGAAGGCGTGTATAATCGGAAATACCAAATCGGGCTTTCTCTTTCTAAGCTCTTTTGCCATAGCTTCTATTTTGGCCGTCGCGACACCCTCCTGCATGCAGGTAAACGGGCCTACGTGGAAAATGCCGGAGATAAATGCATCGCCGACAGGT
The DNA here is from genome assembly GCA_964546095.1 of uncultured Pirellulales bacterium. GTDB lineage: Bacteria > Planctomycetota > Phycisphaerae > Sedimentisphaerales > Anaerobacaceae > NIOZ-UU13. The sequence continues at coordinate 4,581 of CAZJIR010000038.1, read as the reverse complement.
TTTATCAAGTCATTCATAAAATGATAAGCTATGCCCGTGCTCAGGGGAGATTCACCTTCAATATTACCATGACATTCGTGATTTCTTTCAAGCGTTTCTATCATCTCAATCGGCTTGGGAAGAACGTGTCTGCCATGAAGGACTTCGTGGAAAGGCTCGGCTATTTTATCTTCTAAAGCAGACATATACCTGCCCTTAATGACAGACTTGGTATATTTACCCATCACTTTTAAAAACCTGCCCAAATTAAGACTCTTAAGCCCTAAAGCCAGGTCTCTTCTTGCATTTCTTATATTCATTTTATTCACATAGTCCAGCCAGTCGGTTACCGGGTCTCTGACAACCTCCAAGCCTTTTTCCTCAAGTTGCCGGACTACGAAATTAGTATATGGGTCGTGCTGCCTCATATAGATTTCCCCTATATAAAGAACAAGAGGAAATCTCTGATTGTCCCGCAGAGGAACAGATTCGAAAAGAGAAACTGTCTCTTCGCCCCATGCCAGAAGAGACGACATTTCTGCGCCGTTTTCGACCACTCTTTCCAGCGCGCTCAATCTTTCGTTCTTAAGTTCCTTTATCTGCTGTTTATCCTCGGCATACGGATTGAATCTTAAGAATATATCCTCCAGCAAGTCCGAGGCCTTTATGCCCTTGAATAATATTTTCTGCATTTTCATTTTCTTCGAAGAGCCGAGCTTCTTCGGAAATGGCACGTCAAAATAATCCGTTTCAGAAGAAGGACCCGCCACCGGGACCTTTTCCAAGCCTTCGCGGTCCAGAAATTCCCTGAGCAGCTCTGTATATTTTCCGAACCTACAGGGGCCGCTCGTTGTCGGAAGCATCACAAGATACTGACTTTCGACGTATCCTTTATTTTTTCTTTCAATTTCTTCCTGTAGAAAACCAATCGCATCGCCCACGACGCCTTTCAGAGGATGACAGACTTCCGTATAGATGTGCTTTCTGGCTACCTGATAGCCTCGCGGGGTGTTTGTCGGTAATACTCTGCTGTCCACCCCGAAATGTCTTAGGCCGGCGGCCCCAACAAAACTGGCATCGCCCATATAAGGAACAAGCCAGGTCCTTTCATCCGAATTTTTATGTGCGCGCTTCTTTAGCCGCTCGATATTCAATCTTGTCGGCCTGCTTTGATTCACAACCCTTTCGTGAGCCTCCATCCTTGTTACGAATGGGGCGTTGTTGGTCTGGGCATCCGTCAACAGGACAAGGACGGGCTTGCCTGCCGACTGTTGAATTTTTTCTTCCTGATAAATCTTTAAGCTGTCCGGGCCACAGGCAAAGTTCATCATCCTTATAGCAAACAAATTCGGATGATTTGCTACAAACAGATTAGCTTTTAATATCTTGACGCTCTGGACCCAGAATTCATTCTCCACTATACTATCAAGTTCGATATCCAGGAACTTGTGCTCTAAAAAGAGCTGCGGTATATAATTTAAGCCTCTGACCTGAGAGAACATAACCCCCGAGTTCGAGCTTGCTTCCGGGTCAAATAAAACGTAATCTCTTCCTATGCCAACGTAAGCCTTTTCATTTTCCTGTTCTATCTTCTTTAAGAACTTATCGCCCTCATTATAGAGTTCTGCTTTGAAGCTGTCCTCGGCGGCATCGGCATACTTAATAGCACTTCTTATCTGTTTTTTTGTCAGACCAAAGTTTAATCTGTCGAATTCCAGTTTAAGCTCTTGAACGAGAAGCTCGGTGTCTCCAAAATGCAAAATCGGATTTATCTGTTTGTTTTTATCGAGCGAGAGAACGTCATTTAAGATATAACCTTCCGACTCCGTGTAAATACAATATTTCAGGTCCGGAGGAGTCTTAGTTCTCAGCTCGATAAAACTCGGGTTGAACAGATATTCTATATCCGGGTGTTCATTTAAAACAGATGCATGTCCCGTCGCCAGCTTTCTGGCTATGCAGAATTCTGTCCTTGAGTTGTCAACGCCAATCTTGGCTATCTTCTTATCTGTTCTCGGTGAAACAACAGGGCAAAACCCAAGCCTTCTGAATAATACGGCACTCCAGATTCCTTTTTCTCCGAGCGTTGCGGTACTTCTTTTAATTCCGACGGTTTTTATCTTTCTTTTATCTATATTTAAAGAAGAGAGTTCTTTCAGCAAACATCCCTGTTTTTTAAAGTGCTTCTCGTATATCCTGTGGTACTTTTCCACATAGTTGGGTTTTGGCTTCCGGGCCGACTCAGAATTCCCCCTCGGGCAAAATCCTCCTGTAATTATCTCGTCGTCTTCAATGGAGAATACCTCAAGCTGACAATCCCTCATGCCGCAGGATTTTTCACCGAACAACTCTTTGCAGGATACCCTGCGCTTATCAAAGGGCATATCGACCAAACCCCAGCCTCTGAACGCTGATTCGTAACTTTTACCCTGTGCTTCAAGCTGTTTTATGTTCTCAATGACATCCAGAGCCTGGCCCCACGCACCGAACATTTCCCTGTGAGGATAGGCCTCTATTTGTTTACCAGTAACCTGGGCAAGTGCAGCAAGAAAAGCCTTGCCCAGAGGAGGGCCACCCTGAGCGGAACATTTGTCACCCGCGTGTTGTGAACCTCCAACGAATTTAAAATAATAACTAGCGGCGGTGCCTCTGACTATTGCAGCGGCTATTTCCTCCTTACTAAAACCTTCGGCGATGAGCCTGTTCTCATCCATCTCCATAAAAACGCCACAAGTCGAATCTATTACAGGAACTCTTTCCGCCCGAAGCGCAGCTTGTTGAAGTGTATCCTCCACATTCAAATTAATAACGTCCGCCATGTTCTCAAGGGTCTGGCCGGAACCGGCCTGGCAGCTATAGTTCATCTTTGCCTCTTTGACCGAACCATCCTCGGCAAAGCTGGTGAACTTCATATCCTGGCCGCCCACTTCAAAAATGGTATCAACCTCAGAGTTGCAGTGTTTTACACCGAGCGCGTGACATGTAATCTCATCAGTCACTCTGTCTGTAAGCTCAATTCCTCTTTTTGCCAATTCCTCTGACTTCTTCTTGCTTATCAGAATTTTCTCGTACAGTTTCCTCGCAGAACCAGTAGCGCCTACCCCCTTTACAATTACCTTATCGCTGTGCCTGCTGAGATACTTTATTACGCGTTTCAACGACTCCTCGGGGCTGCCGTGTGTTTTGATGTAAAGCTTGTCGAGGAGTTTTCCTGTTCTTAACTCCACCAACGCACCTTTTGTAGTTGTACTGCCGCCGTCTATGCCCAGTACTACTTCGGTACCTTCTGATATTTGTGCCACGAGAGTATCACTTCTCTCGTAAACCTTCTCAAGAGAATCATAGAGGGAGGGGGTGAATGGTCTTTTTTCTCTACCATAAGCTGCAACTTTATCGAGTTGTTCGAAACTAAAAACTACGCTGTTGTTTTGCTCTATTCCTTTGACAGCAGCGCCTATAGCCGCCATGTTCTGGTAATGTTCGGGTCTCGTTATAGAAATCCCGAGGAACTCCTCAAGGGTTTTCCGAATAAGGTCATTTGAAAGAACACCGCCTGTCGCAATAGCGTGGCTGGAGTCCTCGGGGCTACTGAATTCTCTGGAGCCAAGCACATCTATCTTGTAATTTCTCGCAACCGTCCTGAAAAGTCCTGCTAAATTATCTTCTCTTCTTGCCCCTTCGTTCTGCTTGTGGATTAAATCGGACTGGATAACGACGCCGCACCTTGCCAAAAACTCGCTTGGCTGCTTTGATTGCGCGGCCTCCTCCTCAGCCAAGTGGAACATCTTCTCCAGCCTTGCCTGTAATTTCTCGTTATTATCTATCCTGATTTTTTCTTTTTGGCTCTCATCCTTCGCTAAGTCCAGGCGTTCCTGCTTGGAGGCGGGAACAAGGCCCTCAAACAACCTTCTGCATTGCTTTTCTATTAAGGTCCCTGAGCCGCCTCCGCACTTGGTTCCCGTCCTCCACTCCTGAATAATCTTGCTACCATTTATTTGTTTTAAGCTAAAAAAGTACGAGTCCTTTGCGCCTATGTGAAATATATACTTTGCCTGCGGCTGTGACGTCTCGACGCCTTTCGGAATAGCGACGCTATCGAAGACATAAGTCACGCCCTCCATAACCTTTGGGAAGGATTCCGCGCCGCTTCCTGTAAAAGCCGTGTTCCTTATTTTAACGCCATCGAACCTTTCGTTAATATCCCGCCAAGCCTGTCTTATCACTCCTACCGGATCAGCAAAGTGCATTATTGGATCGGCAGAATATATTATTTCCTTATTTTTATTAAGAACGACGTAATGCACATAGCTACTGCCAACATCTATACCCACAAACAATGTCGCTTCTTGTGTAGTGTTTTCCCGTTCAGTTTGTCTGTCCATAGTGTACTCCGAATTAGTCCTTATACCTCAACTGCATCTGCGCGTCGGGCTTTTGATACGTCTTGCTCGGGAATGTTGCTGCGTATTTTTTCAAGCATCTCTATTAGGCTCTTTTGGTCGGCCTGTTTCAACGCGGCCATTATTAGTCTGACTTGGTCAATATAAAGCGGCTCGATCTTAGCCAGGAGCTTTCTGCCTCGACCAGTTAGCTTAACGATAT
>CAZJIR010000037.1:11142-12934 GCA_964546095.1 uncultured Pirellulales bacterium | reverse complement strand
TATAAGAGAGAGAAAGACTTTCTGGTTTGATATTGATAGCTCGTTCCTCTATTTCGGCTAATTTAAGAATTAAAGCAGTTTTACCTGTACCAGTTCTTCCTAAGATAATTGTTCGTGGATCTGAACAGTTACAAAGAATCGCAAGATCGCCTTTATCAACAAAGCAATTCGACAAGAAATTCTTATCATCTTCAGCGTCTGCGGCGCCTATGTGATGTTGACGTCGAAAGCGAAATTTGGCAGGTCTGGACATTGCAAGTACAAAATAAAGTTAATATTTTAGTTGTCAAGTGTAAAATTTATAAGAGGAACAGTTTTGATTATCTAGGAGAGAATTCGTTAGATCTATTTATTAATAGTTAGTGGGAATTTAGGGCTTAAGGAATAGATTCCTGCTTTCGTAGGGATGACAGTTTAAGCGGCATTTCTGCCGGAGGCCAGCATGAGCATCGTACAATGTCACATAGGCACGAAGTGGCGGAGTGAATAAAAATAGAGCGAACCGGAGGTAGAAATGCGGTTGGAGATTCGTGAAGAGAATCCAGCATAAGCACGAAATCCTAAACAAGCACGAATTACTAAAATGTGAAATTCGAAACGCAATTTTGTTCGTGGGCCAGATTTCTCCACTTCGCGATGCAAAGCATCGCTTTGGTCGAAATGACAAAGACAGAGAATTACCCCTGTTGGATAAGCTTTGCTACCCCAGTAAGATAAGTCTTCAATCTTACGGGGCAAGTCCCACGGGGTAAACTCACGGGGTAAAGCCCCTGTTGGATAAGCTTTGCTATCCCACGGGGTAAACCATGTACCACAAAACGGCTGAAAAATCAAGAAGAATTGAAAATATTTGCCAAACGTGCAGGTACCTCCGGGCAAAAATAAAATATTTCGAAAATTTTTAAACACTTCAACATAAGCACTTAGCGATTTTATTTTTTAAAAAATTCCCAAAATTTTTGCCAAACGTGTAGGGGTGCTCCAATAGTAGGGGAGAGGGTTTGGGGGATGGGGGATAGGTAATTAGAGAATTAGAGATTAAAAGTTAAAAATCAAAATGCAAAATTGAGGAATCGCTACGCGATGACATTCTTTATAGATTTCTCCACTTCGCGATGCTTTGCATCGCTACGGTCGAAATGACAAAGAGGAGGAATTGACGCATTTAGGATTTTCTTCTTTTGTTCACCAAATGCGGGGGGTGAATAATTCAAATCGTAATTAACATCCCGGACCGGCTGGAACGCATATTAGTTTTTCCGGTTCTTCTATACCGGCGTATACGTTACGGCAGCGCTTTTAGAAAGATACCGCTGACACGTGGAATGTACGCAATCGTGGATGTGGAAGAATACGGCAGGCTGAGTAAATATAAATGGCATGCCTTAAAAGGACAGCGAACGTATTATGCAAGCCGGCGGGTTCGACCGAGAAAAGGGGGAAAGCAACAGGCCATCTCCATGCACAGGGAGATTATGAGGGCGGGTGAAGGGCAATGCGTGGACCATGTAGATCATAACGGGCTTGATAATCGAAAGGCGAACCTGAGATTGGCGACGCGGAGCCAGAATGCCCAGAACAGACGAAAGCCTAATAATAACAGCCGGTCGAGATATAAAGGTATCTCATACCAAAACCGAATAAATCTATGGTCTGTGAAGATACAGGTAAACGGTGAACAAAAATATTTGGGGTTATTCGAAGATGAGGTCAAGGCCGCGAAGGTGTACGACAGGGCAGCGCGGAAATATCACAAAGAATTCGCGGTTTTGAACTTTACCCCAGAATCTTA
>CAZJIR010000037.1:0-11132 GCA_964546095.1 uncultured Pirellulales bacterium | reverse complement strand
CCTTCAGACGGAACGGACTCCCTATCCGCTATACGCTAACAGATATACCATATATCCGAAGTAACCGGTCAGTAGCAGCGTTCCGCTCAGCCTGCCGAGAATGCGCCTGCCGAGTAGGATTAGTAAGGTAAAGGCTGAGCTGACGATAATCATAATCCAGTAATCGGTTCCTCCGGCAAACCGCTGCTCAACCGTAAAAGGCCGGACTACTCCTGCTCCGCCGACAACGAGCAGTGTATTGAAGATATTCGAGCCGACAAGATTGCCAATGGAAATGTCGTGCTGGCTTTTTATGGCCGCGACCACGCAGGTTACAAGCTCCGGAAGAGATGTTCCAAGAGCGATTATGGTTAGCGCTATGACGCCCTCGCTGAGGCCGGCTTTTCTGCCTATGACCACAGCGCCCTCGACAGCCAGTTTTGCGCCCAGAGCCAGGCCTGCCAGCCCGATTACGACATACAAAACGCATTTTTTCATATTTCGCATGTCGGGTATCGCAGCCGGCCCAGGGTTTTGTTCTTTATGCTCGTTCTGCCTGGATTCTTTACCTGCCATATACACCATCAGCAGTAAAAATCCTGTAAACACGGCCAGCAGGAAAACTCCTTCCGGCCTTGACAGATATGAATTTTGCAGAAGAGGCCATAAAAGCAGCGCCACTAAAATCATTATAGGTATCTCGCGGCTTAGTGTTTGCTTTTTGACCATTAGCGGCCGAATAAGCGCTACCAGGCCTCCTACAAGGGCCAGATTTGCAATATTGGAGCCGAAAACGTTACCGATGGCTATATCACCGCCGCCGGACTTTCGCAAGACGCCAGCAATGCTCGCGGCCACTTCAGGAGCTGAAGTGCCCATAGCCACCACTGTAAGGCCGACGACAAGTGAGCTAATACCAAGCCGCTGCGCAAGGCCCACCGCACCGGCCACTAACAACTCGGCACTTTTCCATAGTATCGCCAATCCGCTAACCAAACATACAATAGCCAGGACTATATTCATCCGTTTTATAGGTTCCTGTACCTTGACACTTCCGGCTTAAATGTAAATTTTACTTTCACAGAACAATAATAGAAAGTGCCCATCATTTCAAGCTATTTACTGATTGTAGCGGGGTGAGATTAAATGTGTGTGAAACAGCGGACACGAGGAAACATAAAGTGGAGCTTAGGCCTGGATACCAATGAACGGCTGAGTTACATCTTTCCGACGACGAGGCTGGCATTATGACCTCCGAAGCCGAAAGAGTTGCTCATGGCGTAATTGACTTTTGCCTGCCGGGCTTTCAGAGGTACGAAATCCATTTTGAGGTCGCAGCGCTCATCCTGGTTTTCAAGATTAATAGTGGGGGGGATAGTGGATTCATTGATAACTTTTACGCACACTATAAGCTCCACGGCACCGCTGGCGCCGAGTTGATGCCCGAGAGAGCTTTTTGTCGAACTGACAGCTATATCGTAAGCCCGCTTGTCGAAAACGGACTTGATAGCCAAGCTTTCGGCGAGGTCATTTAGTTCGGTACCTGTTCCATGCGCATTGATATAATCGATTTTTTCCACCCCAAGGCCGGCATCGGCCAACGCCTGTTCCATTGTTGCCGCGGCACCGCTTCCGTCCGGCAGGGGAGCTGTGACGTGATAGCCATCATCTGTAGCACCGTATCCGAGCAGCTCGGCGTATATCTGGGCCCCTCGCTTTTTGGCATGGTTTGCTTCTTCCAGAACCAGAATCCCTGCTCCTTCGGATAGAACAAAACCGTCTCTGTCTTTATCAAAGGGCCTTGAAGCCGCCTGCGGATTGTCGTTTCGCACGCTTAGCGACCTTGCCGCACAGAACGATGCCAATCCTAACGGCGTAAGAGCAGCTTCGGCACCGCCGGTTATCATAATATCGCTTCGCCCGGCGACAATAGTGGAAAATGCCTCTCCGATGGCATGGCTGCCCGAAGCACAGGCGCTGGTAACACAAAAATTAGGCCCTCGCAGGCCGTAATTAATGGCGATGGTTCCACTGGCGGCATTGGACATAAGCCTTGGAACACAGAAAGGAGATACCTTACGCGGGCCTTTATTTAAAATCCTGAGGTGCTGTTCTTCGATTTCCTTTAAGCCCCCAATACCCGTACCAACAATGGCTCCCGCCCGAAAAAGGTCTTCTTTTGAAAAGTCAAGGCCGGCATCTTCCACCGCCTGCCCGGCCGCGGCCATGGCAAATTGCGTAAAGCGGTCCATTCGCTTGCTCTCGCGCTGGTCGAGATACTTAGTCGCGTCGAAATTCTTTATCTCGCCCCCGAACCTTACAGGATATGCGGCGGTATCAAATGATTCTATAGTAGAAATGCCGCTTTTGCCCTCGCATAGCGCAGCAAAAAGGCCCTTAGCCGATTCAGCCAAGGCAGTCACACAACCTAAGCCCGTAATAACAACTCGCCGTTTACTCATACTTAAATTGTTCGCTATTCCTGGCTTTTGGTTTGTGCGATATTAACAATGTAGTCAATTGCGGCACCGACGGTCTGGATTTTCTCAGCCTCCTCGTCCGGAATACTCATATCAAACTCGTCCTCGAATTCCATCACGAGCTCCACCGTATCCAGTGAGTCTGCGTTTAAGTCGTTGATAAATGAGGTTTCACGCGTTATTTCAGTTTTGTCAGCGCCCATTTGCTCACTTATTATTTCGATGACTTTGTTTTCAATTGACTGAACATCTACTTCATCAGCACTCACTTGTTTTCCTCCCTAATTAAACAGCAATCTATTCTGTAATTCCCTTAAGAAACTCCATTAAAAAACGGATACTAACAAACAAATGCATTGATTGGCGGGTATATTACCTATAAAAATGCACATCTACAAACATTTTTTTTATTTTTTTTACATTGCCATTCCGCCATCCACGCAGAAGACCTGGCCGGTAATGTAGCCGGCTTCATCGCTGGCGAGAAATGCGACCGCCCTGGCAACGTCTTTGACCTTCCCGAACCGCCGGACAGGGATAATCTGCTTTGCAGCGTCTTTTACGGCGTCTGGAAGGGCTTCCGTCATTTCGGTCATTATGAAGCCCGGTGCGATGCAATTGGCCGTTACGTTCTTTTTGCCGACTTCACGTGCGACCGATTTGGTCATGCCGATAAGACCGGCCTTGCTCGCGGCATAGTTACTCGAGCCGGCCTGGCCCATTATGCCCGCGACGGAACTCATATTTATTATCCGGCCGAATTTGTTTCTGACCATTGACCTTATTGCGAATGTAGTAGCCATAAAGGCGGCGCGGAGATTGACATTTATGACGCGGTCGAAATCGTCTTCGTCCATTTGCATCATTAGCTTATCGCGGGTAATGCCGGCATTGTTGACCAAGATTCCGATTCCGCCGCGCTCATCGGCCAAGGACTTCAGCACGTTCATAAATTCATCCGTATTAGTTATGTCAACGCGTTTAGTAATGACCGTATGGCCGGCTTTCTTTACGACGTCCTCAAGCTCAGTAAGCTGCTCGGCATTAATGTCCAGGCCGGCAACGATGCGGTCCTGTTTCAACAATTCGAGAACTATCGCCCGGCCTATGCCTCTGGCGGCGCCCGTTACAACTGCCAGTCTTTTTTCCGACATTCTTTTAATCTCCTGATATTAGTCATTTGATACTTTATATTGTGGAAATCAAAAGAATATCTAAATTCAGAGTTGGTGGCAACATTAAAATTGGAAAATCGCGGAGCGCTAGGAAAACAGTTCGATGGTGAGAGGGTGCGAGGGAGAAGGAATAGAGAATTAGTTAATTAGAGATTAGAGAATTAGAAAGCGATGGGTTTATAATTTTTATCTTTCAAAATCCTTCATCATGTATCTTTATTTGTGGAATTAGTTGGTGATTTCTCAAAATGTTGCGTAAGTTCTTTTTTTAGCTCAGTGAACTTTAATGGTTCCTTGGACAGGGGAGAAAAGAAGATGGGTACTCGGTGAGCAATACTACGTATATTTTTTCCAGTTAAATTTAAACTTTTAAGATAGCCTTTTTTCACGGCTGCATCACCGCAATTGTGAGCAGCGATGATGGCCCAAACAATTGCGGTAACTCTAGTTGTTATTTCCCGTTTTGTGACAGAGCCAGTACGTTCAAGAAGCTGTAATCCTGTTTTCCAATAATCTTCTACAGTAACCTCTTCTTCTGGCGGTTGAGCGAGAGCAAGAGAGAGATAAGCAAAAGGACTATTTGGGTCTTCAGAAAATGCTTGTTTAAAAGATTCACATGCTTCTTGTTTTTGCCCGGTTTTAATTTCAAGATTTCCTTTCAGTAAATATGATCTTACGAGCAAAGAACGCTGGTTTGCATCCAAGTTCTCTGAATTACGAAGCTTGGTGAATCTACCGAGTATTTTTTTGATTAGTTCCGAAGCCGTTTCTTGTTGCTCAAGCTGATAAGACAAAACCTCAGCAAGAGTAACTGGAATAAGGAATTGCTTTTTTTCCTTCTCTACCATTTTATAAGCTTCGGACAAATAACTTTGTGCTTCCTTCAAATTGCTTCCTGTAACACTAGTTTCCAATTGCCAATTTTTCTCTGCGATTCCAAGGAAGTGCTTAGTGTAGGCTCTGGATAAGGTATCCTCAGGACGTGGTGGATTGGACTGATAAATTCTATTAGCCTCCAAGAGACGATCAAAGGCGTAAGCGATATCTTGGGAATAATAGGCACTAATGCCTATCAACTGCTGCACTTTGGCAAAAACATATGGACTCTTTTTTTCTTCTTCCTGTAGTACGAATGAAGGGACATCTTCAAACTTACTTCGAGCTCTTGTAACAATGTTTTGAGCTTCGTCCGGCAAGTAGGGCCATTCCATAGCTTTTACGTTTTCAAAGCTGAGAATCAATTTCGTCGCATCAGCATACTTTTTTTGAAACTCTTTCTTAAACTGGTCAACGATTTCATTGGTTTCTGTCAGTTTATTTAATAGTTCGCTTTGTGATTCTTCACGTTTTAATTGAAGGTCAAATGTGTTTCGGACGAGATCAATTACTGCTCCAAGCTTTTCAATGTTTTGAATTTGTTGTGTCAGGATCTCACTGGACCGGCTCAAGATATTTTCACCAAGTTGGAATTGCTGATTTGATGATTTTTCATTATGCTCTGAGGTTTTGTTTGACATTTGTATGGCATGTTCAAAGCTCAGTTTTTGGCGATCCTCTAAGTTGATTGCACGCTCCTCGTAGAATCTCCTTTCGGACAAGTAGTCTTTGTGTTGCTGCCAGGTTCGGAAAACACTGTAAATGGTCAGAAAAGCTACGAAAACACCGAGTAAAGCACCAAAGTAGGTAACGTATTTAAAGAAATCCTCGAACCGTTTCTCTAGAGACTTTATTTCTGTGTCAAGTCTATCAACTTTCTGTGTAACTGAAGAATTACCATCAACTTGTAATGATGCATTGTGTATAAGAGCGTTGTTTTGTGTGCTCTGTGTCTGTGGCTGGGAAAATGTATCTGCCACAAAGGCTTGAAAGCTGGTCAATTTAATGAACGCGACTATTATTAACATCCCAATAAATGACTTCTTCATAATGCTTTCCTTTATTTAAGTTTTGTTAGTATACATAACTATTGATTATATAGTTCCTGTATAAGAACCAGTAGCCGTTTTACTGTTTGCGTAACACATAAATCATTGCCTTGTTCTTAGATTCCGTCCCCGTCGGCATCCCTCAGACGGAAAGCAAGTCGGAGAATCTCCGCTTTTAGCTCCAAAAATCAGGGTGTAACCGCTATGGAAAATATATACCGTATTAGCGGGATTTTCAAGAAGAAATTCGTTGGTCATGGCCCATATAGATTTCTGCCTTCGCAGGAGTGACAATTCATTGCTTGTTGCTCGGGATGAAGGATGCGCGGGAATGACAAATTAATCAGCATTTCTACCGTAGGCCAGCATGAGCATCGTACAGTGTCACGAAGACACGAAGTGGTGGAGTGATTAAAGTTAGTGCGAACCGTAGGGAGAAATGTGATTCGTTGCTCGTCGCTTGTTGCTCGTATCTCGTATTTTTTGTAAATCCGAAATTCAAAAGGAGATTGCCACGTCGGCCTGCGGCCTCCTCGCAATGACGATGAAGTGGATTGTTGCTTGTTTATGGTTGGGGGTTTGGACTGATGAAGTTTTCTAATGACTGCAGGGAGCTAATGTTGACAACTTTTGTTTTTCTGTTGGTTCTTTTCATAAGGCCCGTTAGGACCCGGCCTGGGCCGATTTCGTAGAACTTTTCGATGCCGTCAGAGAGAAGCCGCTCCATACATTTTTGCCAGAGAATCGGACAAGTTAACTGCTTTATCAGGCCTTCGGCGATTTTTTGGCTCGATTCGTAATAGCTGGCGTTGATATTGGAAATAGTTCTAATTTCCGAGGGTTCCGAAATTTGGCAATCTCCTAAGGCTTCCGTGAGCTGCCGGGCTGCATCGGCCATCATTTCCGTGTGAAAAGCACCTGCGACCTCCAGGCGGATAGCTTTTATGGCTCCATACTTTTCCGCTAACTGTTCGGCGCGTTCGCAGGCGGATATTTGGCCGCTTACTACGATTTGGCCGGGGCAGTTGAAGTTGACGGGGGAGAGCAATTCGCCTTCGGCGGCCTCGTCGCAAAGCTGGCGGACTTTTTCTTCGTCAAGGCCAATAATGCTTACCATGCCTCCTTCAGTTGCGTCGGCGGCGGCCTGCATTGCTTGGCCGCGTTTCTGAACGAGAACGAGTGCATCCTCAAAGCTAATCAATCCTGCTGCGTAGAGGGCGGTATATTCGCCGAGGCTGAGGCCCGCTGTTACGTCGGCGGTGATACTTTCCGTGGCGGGGTGCGTTCTGAGAATTTCCAGTATGGCCGCAGACGTTACAAAAATAGCAGGTTGTGAAATTGTTGTGCTGTTAAGCCGGTCGTCGGGGCCTTCAAAGCAGATTTCGCTCAGGTCATATCCGACAATGTCGTTTGCCTTATTGAAAATCTCAGCAGCTACAGGAAATGCCTGTGCAATATCAGCACCCATTCCCACGGTTTGAGCACCTTGTCCCGGAAATAGAAAGGCAGTTTTCATAATTTGTTGCTCGTTGTTTGTTGTTCGTGTCTCGTAAATGTAGCAACATTTGGTTTGCGAACGACGGAGATTGCTTCGCTTCGCTCGCAATGACATCTATTAATTAAATCGCGACAGAGAACCGCTGTTAGAACTCGACTATACTTGCTCCCCAGGTCAATCCTGCGCCGAAGGCGACTAAAACGATAAGGTCGCCTCTTTTAATTTTTCCTTTTCTGGCGCATTCGTCGAAAGCAATGGGCACTGAGGCGGATGAAGTATTGCCGTATTCGTTGATATTTAAATATACCTTTTCGTCCGGCAGATTCAGTCGTTTCGCGGAGGATTCAATAATCCTTGCGTTCATCTGGTGAGAAATGACCATTGCGATATCATCGGTAGTTAAATTATTATGTTTCAGGCAATCGTTGACAGTTTCGACAATTCGGCGAATGGCCTGTTGATAGACTTCCCTGCCCTTGATTTGCATATAGATTTTTTTCGGGTCATCCAGCTTTTTGTGTGACGGATGGCGGGAACCATAGGCCTGACAATTTAATGCTTCCCAGCGGTTTCCATCCGAGTGCATAGTGCTGTATAAAATTCCCCTGCGCTGGTTAGTACTTCGTTGAACCACGACGGCCCCTGCACCGTCTCCAAAAAGGATGCAGCTTGACCGGTCGGTCCAGTCGGTAATCTTAGTCAGTGTTTCGGCGCCTATTACGAGTGCGTTTTTTAACCTGCCGTTTTCTATGAACTGCTGTACGATAGAGAGACCATAAATAAAGCCACTACAGGCAGCGGCCAAATCGAAAACCCATGCTTTCTTTGCACCTAAAGCCCGCTGAACAAAAGACGCGGTCGATGGGAAGACCATTTCCGGCGTGATAGTAGCGACAATAATAAGTTCGAGGTCACGGTGATGAAGTTTTGCCTGGGCCAAAGCTCTTTTGGCCGCTTCGGTGGCCAAATATGCCGTGGTTTCGCTATCCGTAGTAATGTGGCGAACCTTGATGCCGGTACGCGTGGTAATCCATTCGTCTGAAGTGTCCACCGTCTTCGCAAGCTCATCGTTCGTTAGCAATTTAGGCGGTACAAATGAGCCGTAACCATTAATAACTGCACGATAGGGGGGGGTCGAACCGTTCGTCTGTTTATTCATCCGTGGTCCTTACGCAAGTTCCAGAAAGATACTCGATTATCTTGTCGTTTATTTTTTCAGTGTAGAATTTTTTGGAGGCCAAGATTGCATTTTTTATCGTGTAACTTCGGCTTGAGCCGTGACAGATTAGCGCTGTTCCGTTAACACCTAATAGAAGCGCACCACCGTAGGTGTTATAGTCGTATTTCTTATAGATTCTTTTCATCACGGGCTTGAACTTCAGAGCAAGTCGGGGTTTTTCCTCCATAAGCTCGTTCTTTATCGCTTTAAATAATCCGTCAACGAGACCTTCGGTGAGTTTTAAAATCACATTGCCGACGAAACCGTCACATATTGCAACATCACAAGTGCCTTCGAAAATATCTCTGCCTTCAATGTTGCCGATGAAGTTTATGTTCGAATCAGATTTCATCAGCTCTCTCGTTTTTTTTACGATTTCATTGCCCTTGGCATCCTCGGCCCCGATGCTCATAAGGCCGACTCTTGGATTTTTAATCTCAAGCAGATGTTTGGAATAAACCCTTGTCATCACTCCATATTGATAAAGATTTATCGGCTTACAGGCAATATTCGCACCTACATCACATATTGCCACCGGCCCTTTAAAAGTAGGAAAGACCACCGCTATCCCGGGGCGAATAACCCCGGGCAGATTCCTCATTCTCATCTGGAAGGCCGCGACACAGGCACCTGTATTGCCGGCTGAGATAACCGCGTCGGTCTGTTCTCTTTTTGCCAATTTTGCGAGAACAGCAATTGAGCTTTTGGGTTTCTTTCGTAAGGCCTCTATCGGCACTTCGCCCATATTAATAACGTCAGGGGCGTGAATTACGCGGATCAATTTTTTACGTGATTTTAAGGACCGTAACTGCTGCCCTATCATATCCTCAGGGCCGACGAGTATCAGCTCATCATCTTTATCAAGCAGCTCAACAGACTCCAGCACACCGGCGATAATTTCATCCGGTGCGTTGTCGCCTCCCATTGCATCGATAGCAATTCGCATTTTGTAACCACCCTTATGATGATTCTTTACCAAGTTTTAATGTGATATTAGGATTAACATAACCGCAATTTTCACACGCGGAATGCGGCAGCTTGGCCTGGTCACATTTCTTGCAAACCGAATAGTTTACAGCCTTTAAACGATGATGGCTGCGTCGAGTTCGTGTTCTACATTTACTGGTCTTCTTTGCAGGTAACATTCTCAGTCACTCCATAAAACCTAAAAAACATACAAATTCCAAAGAAACAGCTTTAATAGTGAAACAAGACCACTTTGTCAAGTGAAATTTAGGTATTCCAATATTTAGCCAGTGGGTATTATATGTTATTTATCGTTTTTTTTCTTGAAAATAACGTAGGATTCGTTAGATTGGAGTGTTCGCGTCTAATAGGCTTTTTGGAGGAGATAATCCAAATGGCGTTTAATCAGCGAGATTTTCGTTTCGTAAAGAAAAGTCTAAGCTTCTAAATGTACGTATAGCTTACCACTTTAAAAAAACAATTTTGAAAGGATGGTCAGATGAAAAGGACAATTCTACTTGTATTGGTTTTGGCATTGGGCCTGGGTACGGAGGTTGCCAACGCAGATTTTACCTTTGGCACTCCAACTAACCTCGGGCCAATTATTAATAGTCATTCTGCAGAGCAATCGCCGAGTATATCAACCGATGGCCTAACGCTCTTCTTCGATTCCAACCGGTTCAATGATTATTACATTCACGATCTATGGGTTACGACACGGCAGACTACATCTGATCCCTGGGAACCACCTGTTAGTCTTGGGCCAATTGTCAATAGTTCCTTTAGCGATGGTACATCGAACATTTCAGCCGACGGCCTGGAACTTTACTTTGCATCCGAACGGCCAGGCGGATCTGGTGAGGTGGACATAGTTAACATATGGATTACGACGCGGGTAACAACAGAGGATGAATGGATGATACCAGTAAATCTTGGAGAAACGGTCAACATTGCAGCTAACGACTTTGCGCCAAGTATCTCAGCCAACGGTCTGTCACTTTACTTTGCCTCCGACCGCCAAGGTGGATTTGTTGAATTCGACATATGGGTAACTACGCGCGAAACAACATCCTTGGTCAGAACCGGCTAATCTGGGGCCTATTATCAATACTTCTATGATGGAGGTTTCCCCAAGCATCTCATCTGACGGCCTGTCGCTTTTCTTTGCCTCCGACCGACAATGCGGATTTGGTGATTTTGACATATGGATAGCCAATCGTCCAACCGTCTCTGATCCGTGGAGCCAGCCTGTGAATCTTGGGCCGATTGTTAACACTTCGGCTGCTGAATTTTGCCCTAACATCTCGGCCGATGGTTTTACCCTCTTCTTCCACTCTAACCGTCCCGGGGGGTACGGCGATTTCGATATATGGCAGGTCTCAATCGACCCGGTCATTGACTTCAATGGAGATGGACAAGTCGACTGTGTAGATTTATGTGCAATGATTGACCACTGGGGTACGGATGAACAATTATATGATATTGGCCCGATGCCATGGGGTGACGGTATAGTTGATGTGCAGGACCTGATAGTGCTTGCTGAACATTTCGAGAAAAAGGCACCAATTGAAGAAATTAATGTCGATGAGGACGATGACGGCGGGCAGGTTGAGCTCGAGCAGGGCCAGATACTTGTCGTTACACTGGAATCAAATCCCAGCACAGGGTATGGATGGGAGGTAGCTGAAAATCAAGAGTCTATCTTAGAGCAGATGGGAGAAGCGGAGTTCAAGCCATCTGATGAAGGTGAGGAGCCGCGTGTAGGTGCGGGTGGCTGGGAAATCTTCCGTTTCAAGACCATAAGTGCAGGGCAGATGACTCTCCAACTCGTCTATCGAAGGTCTTGGGAAGAAGGTGTGGAGCCAATTAACACTTTCTCCATTGAGGTGG
>CAZJIR010000036.1:5604-13152 GCA_964546095.1 uncultured Pirellulales bacterium | reverse complement strand
GATGGAATACTTCTGAGAATTGCCGATGTCTTCGAGTGCACGAACAGCAATCTCATTACAAAAGTCTGTATCTGGGGTTCCTGGAAAAGCGATATCAAAGGTGAAATTAAGCAAATTCGCCTCAGTATATATTCTGACGACCCGACAGGCCCCGCAGGGTCGGACCAGGAAAATCGTTTCTCGAAACCCAACCCTGGGCCGCTATGGTCAAAGAGTTTCAATCAAGACGAGATCCAGGAAGCACTCTATCATGTTGTTCGTGACCCGGGTGAATGGTGGTGGGATCCGGTTACAGGAGAATACGGCCCTGGTGGTGATAAAGAAGTTTGGCGAATAGAAATGTATATTGAGCCCTCTGATGCATTCCTGCAACAAGGCACACCTGACAATCCGGTAATATACTGGTTAGAGGTACAAGCGGAAACCGAGAATGGCGAATTTGGCTGGAAGACACGCCAATGGCCTGACCATTTCATGGATGATGCTGTCTGGGACCTCGGCAGTGAGTTACCACGCCTCTGGAAAGAATTATACTATCCGAAAACACATCCGTATTATAGCCTTGAAAAGAATTCTATAGATATGTCGTTTTACGTGTCATATACTACCGGCGAAGCTCCAATACCCACTTCGAGGCCGGTCAGCGCAACTCAATGCCCGGCTGTTGCAACGCGATGTCCATCTGTAGCTACCCAGTGCCCGCCATTGAAAACAATGTGCCCAGCCGTTAAGACCCAGTGCCCGGTTGGCGCGACAATGTGTCCTCCTGTTCAAACTCAATGCCCGGCAGTAAGTACCGAATGCCAAGCCGTTGAAACGGTTTGTCCCCCTGTACAAACTCAATGCCCGGCAGTAGAAACTGAATGTCGTCCTGCCGCAACAATATGTCCATCCGTAGTAACTAAATGCCCAATGACACCTACAAGATGTCCAGTCGTGGAAACGCAATGTCCAGCCATTGAAACCGAGTGCTACCTTGTAGAAACAATCTGTCCGGCTGTTGAGACACAATGCCCGCCGGTAGTAACCGAATGCAGAACCGGTGAAACAATGTGTCCATCTGTGGAAACCCAGTGCCCGGTAATGAAAACAAGTTGCCCGCCTCTGGAGACAATTTGTCCACCCGTGAGGACTCAGTGCCCGCCTGTTGAGACTTTATGCAGACCTTTAGAGACAATTTGTCCGCCTGTGGAGACCCAGTGCCCGGCAGTAAAAACCGAATGTCATGCTGGGGAGACAGTGTGTCCACCTTTGGAGACACAATGCCCGGCAGTAAAAACCGAATGCCCGGCTGTTCCGACTAGATGTCAACTCATAGAGACAAGATGCCCGGCAATATATACACGCTGCCCACCTGCCCTGACCAAATGTCCACCAACAGAAACCGAATGTATTGTCGGGGAGACAGTGTGTCCATCTGTGGAAACTCAGTGCCCGATGATTAGAACCATCTGCCCAGCTACGGAAACACTATGTCAGGTCTTACAAACCCAGTGTCCCGCTGTGCCGACTCAGTGCCCAACAATAGAAACCAGATGTCCGGCGGAAAGAACTATCTGTCCAACTTTTGAAACATTATGCCCGGCCGTGGAGACACAATGCCCGCCGACAGATACTAAATGTAGAACCGGAGAGACTGTGTGCCCGCCTGTGGAAACAATGTGTCCAATGGTACCAACCCAATGCCCGGCTGTTTTGACTAAATGTCCAACCACAGAGACAAGATGCCCGGCAATTTACACACGCTGTCCACCTGTACTTACCCGATGTCCGCCAACAGAAACAGAATGTATCGGCGGGGAGACAGTATGTCCGCCTGTGCCAACTCGGTGCCCAGTAGTATATACTAAATGTCCCATGGTGCAGACCCGGTGCCCAATGGTATCAACCGAATGCCCACCTCTTAGAACAAGTTGTCAGGCAGTGGAAACAGTTTGCCCGCCTGCGGAAACCCGGTGCCCGGTAATAAGGACTGTTTGTCCGCCTGTAAATACTCATTGTCCGCCGACAGAAACCGAATGTACGGTCGGGTACACAGTGTGCCCGCCTGTACCGACAAGGTGTCCGGCAGTACTTACTGAATGTCCAGCTTATCAGACCAGATGTCCAACCACAGAGACAAGATGCCCGATAACAGTTACAAGGTGTCCACCATTGCATACACAATGCCCACCAACGGAAACCGAATGTATAGGTGGGGAGACAGTCTGTCCACCGGTAGCCACAATATGTCCAATCGCAGAGACCAGATGCCCTGCAGTATCAACAAAGTGTCCGGCTGCACTGACGAAGTGTCCACCATTAGTGACTGAATGTATAACCGAGGAGACAGTCTGTCCAACAGTAGAGACAAGGTGTCCACCTGTAGTTACAAAGTGTCCTCCTGCAGCAACCCAGTGCTCAGTAGTAGAGACAAGCTGTCCACCTGTAGATACAGCGTGTCCGGTTGTGCGTACACAATGCCCCCCGATAGAAACCGAATGTAGAATCGGGGAGACAGTCTGTCCAGTCATAGAGACAAGTTGCCCGCCCGTGGACACATTATGTCCGGCCTTGCGGACACAATGCCCACCATTAGAGACCGAATGCAATCAGGTAGAAACACGCTGTCCGGCAATATTAACGAGCTGTCCACCCGCGCAAACCCGGTGCCCGCCGACAGAGACAGAATGTAACCAGGTGGAGACACGCTGTCCGGCAATATCAACAAGCTGCCCACCTGTGGACACTCGTTGCCCACCGACAAATACTCAATGTAATCAGGTAGATACAAGATGCCCGGAAATATTAACAAGCTGTCCACCTGTGAATACTCGGTGCCCACCGACAGATACACAATGTAATCAGGTAGAAACACGCTGTCCGGCTGAGAGCACTAAATGTCCCCCCGTTGAGACAATTTGTCCGGTCGCAGAGACCGTTTGTCCAGCCATTACGACTCAGTGCCCGACTTCGTCAACTCAGTGTCCAGTGGTATCAACTAAGTGTCCGACTTCGTCAACAAGGTGTCCAGTGGTATCGACCCAGTGTCCGACTTCGTCAACAAGGTGTCCAGTGGTATCGACTCAGTGCCCGACTTCGTCAACTCAGTGTCCAGTGGTATCAACTCAGTGCCCGACTTCGTCAACTCAGTGTCCAGTGGTATCAACTAAGTGTCCGACTTCGTCAACAAGGTGTCCAGTGGTATCGACCCAGTGTCCGACTTCGTCAACAAGGTGTCCACCGACAGATACCCAATGTAATCAGGTAGATACAAGGTGTCCGGAGGTAGATACAAGGTGCCCGACAAAAGATACTGAATGTCCAGCGATACAGACCCAATGCCCACCTGTGAACACTCGGTGCCCACTAACAGAGACCGAATGTATCGTTATAGAAACTGAGTGTGAGATAAGAGAAACATGGTGCCCGGCGGTAAGTACGAAGTGCCCGGTAAAAGAGACTGAATGTCCGTATGACCGTACTTGGTGCCCGCATGTGTTTACTGAGTGCCCGTCAACGGAAACCGCGTGTCAGCAGGGGCCAACTCTGTGCCCTCAAGCGACTATGTGTCCGGTCGAACCGACTAAATGCCCCGCTGAGCCGAGTCTGTGTCCTAATGTACCAACTGAGTGTCCTGGTATGCCGCCTACACAGTGTCCAGATGCATCGGGGATGTGCGCAGTATCGACGTTGGATGCTCCGGCGGTACCGGGGATAGCAGTGATAGGAACAAGGCCATCTTCTGTTGTGGCGAAATGTCCGGCAATAAAGGCAAAATGTCCAACTATTATTACAAAGGCCTTGTTAGCACAAATACGATGACCCATTAGGTAGAAAAGAAGCTGAAAGACGAAAATTGAATACTACTGTGTGTCAGTAAATAGACGCAATGGTTCAAGGGCATTTTGTTTAGTCGCAGATTCTACAGGACATTAGCATATTCACTGCTTAATCAGAGTCCGTCCGCTATGAGAACAAATTTTACCGCTTCTTCCATACCCGCGCCATGAGAAGGTATAGCAAAACACCGGGATTCAATTCACCAAATAACTTGTCACTTACGTAAATTTTTATGATTGCTTAGGATGTAAGATTAGTTATAATCCTCCGAGTGAGTCGAAATAAGCAAGGAAAAACCGAAGAATTAACCACAGACTACCCGACAGGTATATCATCGGAGTGGGGGCCTGTATTCTCTGCAATAGCTGGTTTAGCAGCCGCCTGGATTGCTGCGGGCTCAATTGGATTGTTATCGCATCCCCTACGACGAGCGCTGACCTTGACAGCTTTAGGCGTGGCAATTTTCGCACTAAAACCTCTACCATGGCGAAAGGGAAAAGACCTTATAACGATGCTGGTCACTATTGGTTTGGCCATATTAATGACCGCCTCATCTCTGCCCGTCGTCAACGTAATGGGTGTCTCGCTTGTTCTGGCGTCTATCACAATCAAATCCTATGGACACGCAAAGAGAATGCTTTGTATATCGTCTGTTGCGATTGTAGTATTCGGCCTCTATCGTATGGCTTGTACGTGTATCCCCTTAGTCTGGTCGATGACTAACCTGCTTGGCCGTACTCTTGGAAACATCGGGGGCCTTGTCAGTCATCAATCTCTAAATGTTGGGGCCACATTTGCCGGCCTCGATTTCCTGGTTCTCATGAGTGTTCTCTGGGCTCTCTGGTTAGCCTGGAGCCCAAAACCAAGACAGGTACGGGCAACATACAGCCTTTTAGCTATCGTTGGCGGCCATATTTGCTATCTAATTGCATTATCATATACTCCACAATTACTTGCATCGGTAGCCAAACCGGCAGAGCAAGCAGCCTGGTCATGGGCAGGTTTGTTGCATAAAACTGTACCCTGGAATTTACCCGTATTAGCTTGTGTAATTCATCTTTTGACTGTAACGGCCATGTTTCGATGGTCTACCAAACCCGCGGACAGTGTGTTGAATGCAAAAAAGGCCTCTGCACACTCTCAATGGCTCCAATATTCTCTACGAATCGCAGCACTAATTCTGGCTGTTCTTTTACCCCTTATAGTCGCGTTTTACCCAGCCAAACTGGACATCCAGGGTAAAAAGATTGTCTTCTATGAAAAAGGATTCCTCAACTGGCTCAAGCCGTCACACGGCCAGTATGGAAGACTCTCAAGTGGAATGTATGGAATGCTTCCGATTCATCTCGATAGCCTTGGAGCCAGTAGTCTTATTTCAGAAGACTTGTCAGAAGAGGACCTTCAAGATGCTGATGCCTTAGTCTTGCTTTTCCCGGATGAACCGTGGTCCGAGGGACAACTGGAACGAATCTGGAACTTTGTACGCAGTGGCGGCTCACTTCTGGTTATGGGTGAGCACACGACTCTGGACGAGAATGGAAGTAACCGGTTCAACGAAGTGCTGGAACCGACTGCTATAAGAGTAAATTTCGATTCGGCCACATTCACTGTTGGCGGCTGGTTGCAGTCATACGAAGCAATTGCCCACCCCACGACAGCAGGTGTTCCAGATGACCGAAACCAATTTGGTGTGGTTATCGGCGCTTCTCTTAAGACAGGCTGGCCAGCGCGTCCGTTGTTAATAGGACGATGGGGATGGTCCGACCCGGGAGATGAGGGAAGCGGCCGGGCTATGATGGGCAATGGTGAATATGACCCCGGGGAGAAACTCGGTGATTTAATCCTCACGGCCGAGCAGCCGCTGGGCAAAGGTCGTGTCATTGCCTTCGGCGACACATCAGGTCTAACGAACGGTATTAATGTCAGCTCTTACATTTTCACTTCACGGTTGTTCGGCTATCTGGCCGGTGACACCAAAAATGCACACCCGTTATGGCGGCAGTTTCTGGGTATATTGGGCTGTGTATTGCTTATCGGCTTATTGATTTGGAATGCTGGAGAATGGAAGGTTGTCCTCGTGGGACTTTGCTTAGCAGGTTCGCTTACTGCATCTACCGCAATCAGCCACAGTGCTGCCGAGATTCTCCCTGACGGATGCTACAAATCACCCAATAATTTAGCTTACGTTGACTCATCTCACTTTGAAGCATACAGCGGGGAATCCTGGCGACCTGACGGCATCGGAGGGCTTATCCTTACACTTATGCGAAACGGATATCTCACTCATTCTCTTCAGGAGTTTAATGCCAAGCAACTTAAAGGAGCGGACCTTTTAATATCAATTGCGCCTTCGCGCAGGTTCTCGAAAAAGGAACAGGCCGCTATAAGGGACTTTATAAATAACGGCGGGAAATTTGTTATAATGGTGGGACTGGACCGTGCAGAAGCCAGCCGTTCACTACTTTCTTCACTTGGCTTTACTGTTGGTCTTCCCGAACAGGATTCTCTCGAACCAGAAGCCATGGGATACTTTAAGTCTCCGTACCTCAGCTCAGGAGAGCAAAGTGTCTTCGTGCGCTTCCACGCGGCCTGGCCCATAACCTGTAACGACCCCGAAGCCCGAGTAATTACATACGGCAAAGATGGTTTGCCGGCTATAATCGTACGTCAGCTTGGAGCCGGAAAGGTCGCAGTTATCGGCGATACGTGTTTTGCAATGAACAAAAATCTTGAATGGGAAGGAGGAGAAACTTTCGAAAGTATGAGGGAAAATGCCGATTTCTGGCGATGGTTCATCACACAATTGAGAGACCAGGAAATGTGGATTCCTCCAGCTCTTCAAAATCAGCCTGCAACCGGACAAAACCCAACAGCTTCGGATACTTCTAATCAGGAGGTCTCAAATTGAAACGGTCATGGATTGGTTTGGCATTATTAAGCGGCTCATGGCTGTTCGGACTGAGTTACTACCATAAGGCTAATTGGTTGGCCTGGGCGATACTTGTAGCAGCCGGAACGGTACTGTTCATCGGAGTTCACATTCGCAGACCAACAACATTCGAAGCAGGAGTAGCCACAGTAATGTTGTTGCCTGCAATTGATTTAGCCCCATGGCCGTACCGTTTAGCGTTATTGCTCATATTCACCGGCCTTTTAGTTAGCATTGTACCGATCCCCCGCCGATGGCCCAGGACTCTCGCATCAGCGCTTATCATGGCAGGTTTCGTTTTGATAGCGCAATCACTTGCGATTCTCGGTTATGAATATGTAACCGCAAGGTCACACGAACTTATATGGCCCTTTCCCGGCATGATTCACACAATTTCACAAGTACTGGGTATCCGAGCAGCGTTAGATGGTACTAACCTTGCACTGTACTCTCCGAGACTTGTTCATCCTCTTGGGACTACCTGGGATCTGCTCTTAGACCCAGCCACGCTATGCTTTCTTGTCGGTGGTATTGTAATGTTGCGCTTGTGGATACCCAAAATCCCGCAGAAAGACAAACAAAAATCTCCCTTCAAGAAGCGTTTAGCAGCTCTGATAATCGTTATAGCTGCCTGGTCGTTTTTTCGCACAGCTATAATGATATCGATTTTTATGCATCGAGTTCTTCGGACTGAATACGGCGCAGAATTTGCGTTGGTAAATCAGCTCTGGAATTCCTGGCTGCATCTGGCTTTTCTGGCAGGGCCAATTCTCTTAAGTCTTCGGTTCATACACACA
>CAZJIR010000036.1:0-5594 GCA_964546095.1 uncultured Pirellulales bacterium | reverse complement strand
TTGGTAAAGAGCAGACTTTAGTACCTTTATCAGAATTAAAGCCTAAAAAACGTATCGTAGCATCCGTCCTTGCCTTTACAGGAAGCTATATACTAATTATGGGCTTGTTTTTGGAAATGCCGGGACAACGCAAAGCAGGGCGTGTCCTGGTCGACGAACACAAATCGACATGGGAACGTACTGATAAACCATTTGATACGGAATGGTATGGTCATGATTCCGGATACAACTTTGCCTGCATCTATGATTACTGCTCACGCTTTTATGATATATCCCGCCTCAATACCACCCTCGATGACACCGCTGTTGAGAACTGTGATGTTCTTGTAGTTAAGGTGCCAACTTCCCGATATACTCCTGAAGAAATAGCTGCAATAGAACGATTTGTCAAACGGGGAGGAGGTCTGATGCTTGTCGGTGAACATACAAATGTTTTCAATACAGGCACATACATAAATGATATAGCCAATACCTTTGGTTTTAGTTTTCGTTATGATTGTCTGTTCGGCATCGATAAAGTTTTCGAGCAACTCTATAATCCGCCATTAATTCCACATCCGATAGTGCAAAATATGCCCCCGCTCCATTTTGCAGTCTCCTGCTCCGTCGACCCCGGAATAAGCCCTGGCCGAGCCGCTATTCGTTCTATCGGCCTGAAAAATCTTCCGGCTGATTACCACGCAAGCAATTTCTATCCCCAGGTCGAGGACAGAGCAGAGATGCGTTACGGTGCTTTCGTACAATTATGGACAAAACATCATGGTGCAGGCCGGGTCGTAGCTTTTAGTGATTCGACCATATTTTCCAATTTTTCAACCTTCGAACCGGGAAAAGCAGAATTAATGCTCGGAATGATTGAATGGCTTAACTACCACAATCGTTCTTTGAACCTGTGTCCATTTCTGGTTATTTTAGGGCTTTTACTCCTTGCCGGAGGGCTGGTGCTATCAAGAAGCTGGGGCGGAGCCTGGTTAGTTTTGTTCAGTGCAGCAGTTTTTGGTTGGGCGGCTGCAGCGGTGAGTACACGAGCAATTCACCAGTATTCTATGCCACTTCCAAAAGCGGTTCGGCCTATGGTTCAAGTCACAGTTGACCGTACGGTTTGCGATGCAACTCTGCCCAAGAGTGGATTCATCGCCGGCACAAGAGAAGGATTCGGAATTTTCGAGCGGTGGATTCTGCGCCTTGGATACTTTACTTCCCGCAAAAAGGGTACCGATGCACTGACCGGCGATCTTATCATATTTATGCATCCCAATTTAAACGTCAAAAGAGAATTCCGCGAGGAACTGAACAATTACGTCGCATCCGGCGGGAAAGTACTCATTCTGGACTCACCGGCGAACGTCGAGTCAACCGCAAACAGCCTGCTATATCCATTCGGGCTAACTGTGAATCGAAACTCGCAACTTAACGGCCAATTAAAAGCGCCCGAGAACTGGCCGATAATAAGAATCGACTCAGCCTGTCAGATAGAAGGAGGAGAACCGATAATGTGGACGGCAAATATGCCAATTGCCGCAAGGGTCCGTCACGGCAAAGGAACCGTGACCGTTATCGGATTCGGCTCACGATTTGCTGATGCCTATATGGGTGTCACTGGTGACGTTGTTCCAAATGAAGAGCTGCGGAAGGTCTTTGACTTACAGTTTATGATGCTGAGGGCTATTATTTCCGGACCATAATTATTTAATCAATACTTTCAGCTTCAACAAGGCGCATCTATTTGTCAAATAAGGCTTTACGACGACACAAAACTGCTCTCAAAACGTTCATTGGGATATAGTGCGCTTTAAATGAAATGCCTATTTTTAAAGCGCGAGTTACTTTTCGCTTGACTTTTTGTAAACAAAAAGATATAATAATATTTGAATTGTTTAATGGGGTGGTTAGTTTAGCCTTGTTCGCGAAGCTTTCCTATCGAATTGGAAGAGGGCAAGCACACATTAATAGGAGTATCTGCATTATAGAGCGGAGGCAAATATTTAGACTTTTAGACTTGTTGCCTGAGATTGATTAATGAACATATAATGAACTTCAAAAGGAAGAGCAAAATGATGAAAAGAAATTACGATTTGATAATAAGAAGATTTTTGTTACTCATTATTGTAGCGCTTTTAGCCATAACAATTCTGGGATGCCAGGATTCATATTCGGTCAACATTGAAGCAGAACATCGAAAACTGAGTTTCATTGCTCAGCAAGAAATTCAACAGGGTATATCTACTTCTATGCTCAACTTACAAGCACAAACGCTTTATCCAGCACCATAGACCGTTGAAGCGGGTAATAAAACTACTTCAGGTGTTTTAATCGACGCCTGATGCAGACTACTTAAAGGGTTGGCTTAATCTGCGGTTTCATTGTTGTAAGCCACCGGTAGTCATACGAATCCACATAAGTGGTGCTATTGGGGGCAGGTTTTTGCAGCTTCACAGCAACGGTTTTCAAGAAACATAACTAAAGGGGGGGAGAAATCATAGCTAAAACAGCAAAATTATTAATTGCCTTGGGGCTCGTAATAGTTTCATGTAGCATAGCAGAAGCGAGAGAGGATGATTCATCTCAATCCTTGCTGTCAACACCTCTTCACAACTTCGAGGGTGGCAGCGGTGTGTATCTTACAAATCTCGCCTACCTGGCAAAACCGCCGAAAGAAGGTGATGTGTTTGGGCGACCAAGTATTTCGACAAGTACGGTTTTACTTGGTAAAGTAAGCCGTCATGCTTATGCCGTAACTGAGAATATTTATGGCAATTTTGAATTAGGCTACTCCTATGAACTCTTTGACGTTGGTGATTGGACAGATGATATTTACGATGTTACAAGGTTAAAAGCATCCAACAAGGTAAGAGTGCACAATTTTAACGTTCGGACTAAGCTCATAGAAGAAGGTAGCTTTGATATTGACTGGATGCCTACAGTAACCTTCGGCACACACTTTAAGTGGAATGACGACATATCGAATATCAACAGGCAACTTAATGGGCTTTGTGATATTGTCGGCACTGACCACAGTTTCGGCACCGAGTTTACCCTCATAGCGAGTAAAACAATTGAAGATATATTGCCCTGGCCATTTATCCTATCAGCAGGCCTTCGTAACGGTGATTCAATCCATACCGGACTTCTTGGATTTTCTGGTGAAAGGAAGACCACTATCGAGGGTAGCATTGTTTTATTTCTAACAGATAAACTTATTTTCGCCACAGAATACCGTCAAAGCCCCGACCTCATAGACGAGTATAATCTTGGAGGCAAAACTCTT
Organism: uncultured Pirellulales bacterium; assembly: GCA_964546095.1. Lineage (GTDB taxonomy): Bacteria > Planctomycetota > Phycisphaerae > Sedimentisphaerales > Anaerobacaceae > NIOZ-UU13. The sequence goes on along the minus strand of CAZJIR010000036.1, from coordinate 2,326 downwards.
ATCGAAGGTGAAAGTGACTGGGCTGATCTGGCCTTAGCCTATGTGATTGATGAGCATATAACGATTGGTGTCGGTTATTCAAACGTTGACTTTGGTAACAACATTTTAAAGCAAGATAACAGCGTCTGGGCTTTTCAACTGAAATATAATTTCTAATATCAATCTATCAACTTTTTCAGGGATATTGTTGTAATCCGCAGGCGCTGTCCGCGTATGTGATTCACCAAAATCGTGATGTTACTCTGTCCAAACCTAAGAAAAAACACGTCATTAACAACAAGGTCGAAATCTTGCAGCTTACAGATATTTTTACCATCCTCCTACGCTACTTCAGGAAGCTCGTTCCAGCGGGTTGTATATCGATTAGAACGTCTTTTGAATTTAACCTTCCACGATTGCCCCAAACCTTCCGCCGCCCACTTCAATGGACTGTCCAATCTGGCATTTATGGTATCAATCGCCCGCATCAGCCGTTGAGACTTCAGCCTGTCAACAGTATCGAACAGGTTCTTTTGAACGCGGTTTTCAGACACAAGGCCATTGAATATAATCCCGCATTTTTTGAACGCACAACCTTTACGATATAACCTGTCTATACATTGACAGGCACTGCGAATCAACTCTATCGTGTCATTGGTAGCAACAGCAAATGCAATGGTACGGGAATTGAAACATCTTTTTTCGATGAAGCGGCTGGTTGTAACATAAACCGTCGCTACACCGGCGGCCAAACCATTTGCTCTTAACTTTTCACCACCCCTTGATGCATAACTTGCAACAGCCTCTCTTAATTCTTCCGCGGACTCCACCGGCTTTCCAAACATACGCGATACCACAATCGATTTCCTGACGAGCCTGTATGGCTCTAAAGTCATTTTACGGGTGTATGACACCCGGTGAAGGGGCAGATGCGTTCCAGTTGTCAGGGTCATTGCCATAATCTGATGGTACTCTTCGTGTAAGTGACTGGCCGGCACCATCAACCTCAACGGGCCAGAGATCAACGCCGCCGGGACAATTCTCCGGATGTGAGCCGTCACTATAACTAACCCTGTCAATGCGAATATCACCCCCCATAGAAAGCTCCAGCCGCTCACCGGCATTACTCAAATTGCCATCATAAGGGCCAAGAATACTATCAACAGGAACTGTCGGATAACACCACATAAACGCTTCCGGATATTTGACCACTAACAAATAACCGCCGGCAGGTATTATGACAGATAAATCCTCAAGGAATGTAAAATCAATACCATCAGTGAACTTCCATCCTCCCATGCTTACAGGCCCGGAACCTATATTATAAAGCTCAACATATTCATACTGCTCATTGGTATATGAACCGCCATCGGGCAAAGGCGGATTGTACATAATCTCGTTTATGACTACCGGGCCAACCTTCGGATATGAATTAACTGAGCCGGGTGTGTTCTCAGACATAGCAACGAAATTGTAATTGCCCGTGCTCTGTTTGTAATAACGGCCGAATGATACACCTGTCTCCGAGGCGCCGAAATTCTCCTCCTGACGATAGCCGGTCAACACACCATTCTGTGCCGAGCTTAGATATACCTGTTCCCCGTCTCCGCTTAAGGCGAAAGGTGCTGTAAGGCCCGGATTGCCAAAATGCTGGTCTTCATAAAAGACAATGTATCCATCAGGAGGAATAACTGTACCGTCAGTAATTTCGTACTTGGTCAGATCGGAAACGCTGTCACTGAGGAACCAGCCGCCAATGTCGATGGCTACATCGGTTGTATTATGAAGCTCAATCCAGTCCGGACTATTGCCGGGTGAGTTAGCTAACAACTCATTAATAACCACGGCGCCTGGATTGGGGACAAATCCGCTGTCATCCGCGCCCGGTGAGCCGCCTGCGTACGCACTTGCACGCCAGGAGTCCTTTTGGTCCCAACCATTCAATTCGGTATTAACAGGGTCAAGCAAAGTCAGTGAGAAACCAAAACCATCTGTAATATCGTACCAGCCATCTTTATAACTGTATTCCAGAATTGTGCTATTGGTAGAGTCTTCCAGTTTTATCCTTTCTCCGCGGTTGGATAACTGACCTTCATACGGACCTAACACAAACACGTTGGGAGGAAAGACATGTAGCGAAGAAAATGCGGCCTGATTCTTCACTACGACTATATGAGAGCCGGCAGGTAAATCTATGCCTGGAAAGTCAAATAAAATTCCCTCAATGAATTTTACACCCTCCAAAGATAACGGTGTCGTTCCAATATTTCTCAACTCCACGTATTCAAACTCCTCGCTGTTGTAAAGACTACCATCACAAGGGTCAGCAGGATGATACATCATCTCT
>CAZJIR010000035.1:0-13153 GCA_964546095.1 uncultured Pirellulales bacterium | reverse complement strand
AGTGTTACTATCTGGGACGTTTCGGAATAATCTACAGCGCGTATGCAAATGGCCTCATCCTTGGTTAACATATTTTGCCTCTCGCGATTCGATTCATTGTTCACGATTCACGAGCTGGATTTTAATGCGCTTTATTCTTCGAGCCTCAGCCGAAGCTATCGTGAATTTCAGATTTTCGTAATCGAAACTCTCCCCCGTCTTGGGGATATAACCAAGACGCGAGAAAACAAAGCCGCCTATTGTTTCGTAATCTTCATCTTCGGGCAGGTTCAATTCGAGCTGGTCGTTGATATCATCGATATTCGTTCTGGCATCCGCTTCAATTGTGTCCTGGTCTATTTTTTTTATCGGTTCGGTCGGAGTCTCTTCGTATTCATCGGTTATTTCACCGACCAGTTCTTCGAGAATGTCCTCCAAAGTAACAATGCCCGCTGTTCCCCCATATTCATCCAGAACTATGGCAATGTGTAGTTTTTGGTTCTGAAATTCGTGGAGCAACGTTCGTAATGACTTGCTTTCAGGAACAAAATAGGCTTTTCTTATTTTTTCACGCAATTTGAACTCGGCTCCTGTTTTGCCTATCTCGGCCAGTAGGTCCTTGGCATAAACAAGCCCGATTATGTTATCGATATTTTTCTGATATACGGGCACGCGTGTATGCCCCGCATTCGTAATCGTATCCAGTACTTTTTTCAAATCAGAATTTACCTCAACAGCAACAATGTCAGTGCGAGGTGTCATAATCTCATCAGCGGTGCTGCTGCTCAGCTCCAATACATTTTCTATCATTTCCTGCTCTTCTTCATCAAGCACTCCTTCGGTTTTGTGTTGCTCAAGGCCGGTTATAAATTCTTCCTGTTTTTCTTCTTGTTGCTCTTCGGGTGTTGTTTCTGCTACTCCCGCCAGGCGCCGGACAAAGCCATCGTATAATTTAAAGATATAAAGAACCGGCGATGCTACGACCGCAAAAACCATTATCAGCTTATACGTCCGGCTCAGGAATTTTTCGCCCGCGTATTTAGCCCAGGCGTGAGGAATTGCAAGACTGAACACAGAAAATATTGCTATTGCAACAATAAAAGTAAGCAAAAAGCTGCTTACAAGATTGACAACGTTTGGCACTTCACCGGGCCTGACGAAAACAGTTACCAACAGCAGAAGAATACACATATTAAAGACAAGCCGATACAAAGAGCACGTCAAAATTAATTCTTCTGCCTTTTCCGCAAGTTTCTCAGTAAGCTTTTCCGGGTCGGCCTTCTTTTTTATTGTCCTGAACGCTTCCTGTAATTTGACGTGCGAAAACGTTCGCAGGGCAACGGCACTGACGGAAAAAAACAATGTAACACCGGCAAAAAAACAAATCAATAACACGGACCAACCAACATAACTCACTTCTTAATACCCTTTCAATTAAACTGAAAATGCCGAATATCCACCGCAAGGTGTCCTCCCTAAGGAGTCCCGAGGACTGTGGAAAACAGGGAATACTAAATCTCGAAGTTCATCATTCGTCATTCAATATTCGATATTCATTTGCCCTTATTATATACTAAACCGTAACCAAGTTGTTGTAAAATTTCATCTTCCACATTATGCATTTTCCGAGCCTTACCCGGCGTAGAATCATCAAAGCCGAAGTTGTGCAAAAGCCCGTGTGTTATGTAAAGCGCCAGCTCCGCTTCGCTCGAATGCCCCCGCAAATTTGCTTCCCTGACGGCCATTTCGCCGTTTACAACAAGCTCAAATAATTTGGGCGATTGTGGTACCTTGTCATCGGACAAGTCGAAACTCAAACAATCAGTTGTCGAACTGCGTTTAAGGAACTGACTGTTCAACTTACGGATTTGGGCATCGTCAACTATTGCAACGCTGACAGTTGCTTTCGAGAGGCTAAAACGACCGCAGACAGCTTCGGTTAATTTCTTTACTTTGGGCAAACGAGCCTCTATTCCGGCGAAATTATTGGCGATTTGAACAACTATATCCTGGTCTTTTTTAGTAGAGGCCATAGTTGTTAACTGCTCTTCTGCTTGACAGGTTCAGTTTGCTCGGCCTCTACCGGCATATCCGGTGGTTTGGGATATGCGATTCGGCCGTGGTGGTGTGCCGCGAGAGTTTTTGACACACTTGCCTCTATCCGGCTCAATTCCCGCAGAGACATATCGCATTCATCGAACTGGCCGTCCTGCAAACGTCTCATGGACATATTATGTACAACCGCTTCTACTTTTGTCGGCGTTACTTCAGGAAGGCTCCTGACGGCGCCCTCTATAGTATCGGCTAACATTACGATAGCTGCTTCTTTTGTGCGAGGTTTCGGACCGGGATACCTGAAATCACTCTCAGGAAGCTCATCGACAGTTTTACCTTTCGAGCTTTTCGCTTTTAATTTTCTGGCCTCGTTGTAAAAATGCTCAATCAATGTGGTGCCGTGGTGTGTTTCGATAAATTGCCGAATCACACCGGGCAGACCATATTCCTTGGCCATCTCAATTCCGTCTTTGACATGGCCAACTATAATCAACTGACTCATTGTCGGTGAGAGTTCTTTATGTCTGCTCGTAGAGCCGAATTCATTTTCAATAAAATAGCTTGCCTTATTGATTTTTCCGACATCGTGGTAGTAAGCACCCACCCGGCACAAAAGGCCGTTGCATCCGATTGCCTCGGCGGCGGCCTCGGCAACGGAACCTATTAACAAACTATGGCTGAATGTGCCCGGAGCTTCCATAGCAAGCTTCTTCAATAAAGGCTGATTCGCATCACTAAAGTCCAACAGGGTCATGCTTGTTGCTATATTAAAGACTTTTTCTATCAGCGGAAGCAAACTCTGAATGAGCAGGCCAACCAGGAAAGTGGCACCTGCGTGATAACCGGCAGTACTAAAAACATCAGCAAGAGACAGACTCTGAGCATCGGTCTGCAACAGTTTCTGGGCTGAAAGTTCCAAAGAAGCCAAAGAAATCGCCGTTATAAACACCACTGTCGCCGCCAGGGAGCTTACCTTGAGAAGTTTCATTCTTGTCCGGATTTCTCTCAGCGAAAAACAGCAAGTCAGAGCACCGGCGAGCATCGTCAAAAACAAGTTGATACCTGTCAGTTGATATTCCTCAATTACTCCTACGGCAAAACAACCAAGCAGAGAATAAAACATAACCATACCTATCGCAAAACGCTGGTTATAGGCGATTGTCAAAATAATCGCTGCTGTAACTGCGCATCCGGTGGCCACGGAGGTATGGTTAAACGAAAATGCGATAAGCTTGGTTACTCCCAACAATAAAATAAATAAGCCAATCAGTGCCAGAGCTCTGATGTGATTCGTTATTACACGTTTTTGATAATGATAAATATAGAAAGCCATAGCAAGACAGATTAACACAACTATTACTGTTATGAGCACCAGGTCAAAATAATGAACCTGCTGGATAAGCTCGAAAGTCAAAATGGGAACGCAGAGGACTACGAACAATACCCACAGCAGAATCGAAATTAGAGAATCGGTATCGAGCAGCTGGCTTATCTGTGAAAAACGCTCTGCAGATATATTCTTGCGCACCTGACTTCGACGTGGACTTATTTTCTTTAAAAACGGCATCTATTTATCCCGCAAACAAAACATCCAACGCAAATAACGAACATTACTTCATGCAACACACTTTACAAACTATGAAAAATCCTGCTTATTAAATACTATTAACTAATCACCTTTTGTCCTCTTCTTGTAAGCCTGCACAATATTTTGAACTAATCGGTGTCTTACTATATCTCTCTGTGATAGTTCCACGTAACCTATGCCTTTAATTCGTCGCAATATATCAATCGCTTCAACCATTCCACTTCTTTTGCCGGGTTCCAGGTCAATTTGCGTTATATCACCTGTTATTATCATTTTGGAGCCGTGCCCCAGTCTTGTCAAGACCATTAGCATCTGCAGGGCGGAGGTATTTTGGGCCTCGTCACAGATGATAGCCGCCTCGTTTAACGTTCGGCCGCGCATAAAGGCAAGCGGAATTATCTCGATAATATCCAGCTCTATAAATTTCTTCATTTGTGCAAAATCCATCATATCTTCGAGCGCGTCGAACAAAGGTCGAAGATACGGATTGACCTTCGCCTGAATATCACCCGGCAAAAAGCCCAGTTTCTCTCCCGCCTCTACAGCAGGGCGCGCAAGGACAATCCTCCTGATTTGCTTTTTCTTCAGCATTGAAACCGCAATTGCAACAGCCAGATATGTCTTGCCCGTCCCTGCAGGCCCTATACAAAAAGTAAGGTCATTGGCCAACATAGTCTTGATGTACTTTAACTGTCCCTTGGTGGATGGTTCAATGACTTTTTTGTGAGCATAGACGGTAATAGCCTCGCTTGCCTGGGCAGCTCGGCGTAAATCACCCTGGTTAATAAAAGCAGCTACATTTGCAGAAGTAAGCGAGCCACGCCTGAGAAGCTGCTTTTGCATTTTATCAATAATCCCAACAGCCCTGTTTACATCCTTCTCTTTACCTACGATGGTTAAATTGCTCTGACGGGCGGTAATTTTAACTCCCAGCTGTTGCCGTAAAAGCCGAAGATAACTATCGGCTGGACCGAACAATTCAAGCTGTCTGTCGGTTGAATCTAATTGTATCTTAACTTCCAAAGTTCTCCTTTATCGAAAGCTCAGCATAAAAAACAAATATCCAAATGGTGCTGCGAACAGGGGCGAATCAATAATATCCAGTACTCCGCCGAAGCCCGGTACTTTATTGGCCGAATCTTTTTGTTCAGCGTCTCGTTTCATCATGGATTCAACTAAATCTCCAATCTGCCCTATGAACGCAAAACATACACCAAAGACCACGGCCAACGGCCAAACCATTATATCAAAACTGACGGCAAAACCAACAGCAACAATAATTGCCGCAGCAACCGCCCCTCCCATACCTTCCCAGCTTTTTCCAGGACTGATATTTGGCGAAAATTGATGCTTGCCAAACATAGTCCCAATAGCATAAGCCCCTATATCGGCAAATTTTACAACAAAAATAAACATAAACAAAGCCCACAAGCCAAATTCCAGCCGTATTCCCATACAGAAACTGCTAAAAAGCCCAAGATATAAAATCGAAAAATAACTCGCCCCGCAATTAGCTAAAATCCCTGAAGTTCCATAGAAAAAATACTGGTACAAAATCAATACCAACAAAACGAAGGCCATCAGAAAAACTAGATATATCTCCGGTTGAATTGTTAAAAATTGTTGCCAATATCGATAGGTGGCAAATAAAACCGAGGCGACGATTGAAACCGGGACAAAAATCTTCAAGTTCTTTGCTGCTGCAAGTTTTGACAGTTCGAGCTGCGCGGGAACCACCAGCAAAGCAATAAGGATACAAAGGATTGTACCCTGTATGGATTTATCGTCGGCACTTGAAGATGTAAGTGAGCCGTCCAGCCAGCCATCAAATATTACAATGCCGGTAAAAAATACCGTCATTAATATTCCAAAAAGCAACCGGTGCTTGAGCATAATTCCCTATATTCTGTTAATGCCTTTATACCCAAACGAGTGAACGCATTCACTCACCATATCATCTGATTGTTCCGAAGCGTCGGGTTCGCTTCGCGTAGGCTCGGACTGCCTCTTCCAAAGCCAACTTCTTAAAATCCGGCCAAAAAGTTTTTGTAACGTAGAACTCACTGTATGAAACTTGCCACAGTAGAAAATTACTGATTCTCATTTCATTCGCCGTCCGTATCAGAAGGTCCGGCTCGGCAAGCCCGGCTGTATATAAATGTTGACTTAGACATTTTTCATCGATATCACTTAGATGTAATTTGCCGCTCTTGTATTCCTCGGCGATTTTTTGTGTTGCATCAACAATTTCCGCTCTGCCGCCATAATTTAGCGCCAATGCAAGTATCATACCGGTATTTGCACTGGTCATTTCGATTGTTTTTGTAAGTTCATTTTGTACCGAGTCGGGAAGCCCGGCCGACCGGCCGAGATGAACCAATTTCACATTGTTCTTCATAAGCGTAGGACGAATATTGATAAGATATTGAGTGTACAAATGCATAAGCGCATTGACTTCGGTTTCCGGTCTCTTCCAGTTCTCTATGCTGAAGGAATATAAAGTCAGAGATTCAATACCAAAATCAACACAGCATTGAGCTATTTTCTCAACCGCCTTTCCTCCCTGGCGATGCCCCTCAACTCGAGACAGACCTTTTTCCTGTGCCCATCGGCCATTACCATCCATAATTATAGCAATATGGCGAGGCATCTGCTCAAGCCGCAGGCCAAGGCGTTCGGCGGTTGTCTTAAGTTTCTCTTCGAAATCATTCATTACAAAAAAATTAGAACTAAAATCGAATAACCATCGCTAAAAATTTAATAATTCTTGAATTGCGCCTTATATTATTCGTTCTGAGCTTTCAACCGTCATCATCTGAATATTGTTTGATTTCGCTTTGGTCCGACGCCGATGATTGTGATTGGTTTACCGATCTCCTCTTCGATTCGGCAGATATAGTCTTGAGCATTCATCGGTAAATCGTTAAAGTTGTTTACTTCTGTTATCTCTTCATCCCAACCAGGCATGGTTTCGTAAATACAGCTCGCACGTGACAGTCTGTCTATATTTGCCGGGAAAAATGTCTTTTCTTCCCCGTCGATTTTATACGCTCTGCAAATCTTCAACTCTTTCAGACCGGCCAGCGTATCCAGATGCATCAAAGCCACCGAGTCGATTGCACCTATAGTTACAGCGTAAGACACGGCTACCGTATCAAACCATCCACATCGCCGCGGACGGCCAGTTGTTGTGCCGTATTCGTTCCCTTTATCACGAATGTATTGACCTGTTTCATTGTCCAGCTCAGAGGGGAAGGGACCGGCACCAACCCTTGTTGTGTAGGCTTTAACAACCCCAATAGATTTATCAACCAGTTTGGCAGGCACACCGCAGCCGGCCGGCATACCGAGTGAGCTTGAATTAGAGCTGGTTACAAATGGAAAAGTGCCATGGTCCAAATCAAGCAGTGCGCCCTGCGCGCCTTCAAAAAGAATCGACTTGCCGTTCGTAATTGCTTTGTGCAGAAATTCAGTTGTATCTGTTACGAAGGGCAAAAGCCTGTCGGTATAAAATTTGCACTTTTCAAAAATCTCATCGGCACTTATCGGTTCAGCATCATAAACCGCCCCAAAAACCTTGTTTTTATACGCGACAATAGTATGTAGTTTTTCTTTGAGTCTCTCGAGATTTCTCAAATCCGCCATACGAACGGCGTAGCTTCTACCGACCTTATCAGCGTAACAAGGCCCGATGCCACGAATCGTTGTGCCGATTTTGTTTTTCCCGAGAGCTTCTTCGCGTAACTGGTCCTCTTTTTTATGATAATCCAGTACAACGTGAACATTCTCACTGATAAAAAGTCGGCCGTCTAAAGAGATATCCTTTTCGCTAAGAGTCTCAATACCTTTGATAAGAACATTGGGGTCAATAACTACACCATTTGCGATTACACAAATAGTACCCGGCCTGACTGAGCCGCTGGGTAAAAGATGCAGAGCAAACTTACTATCGCCTACCACAACTGTATGACCGGCATTGGCTCCGCCGCTGTATCGCACAACGATATCACTTTGCTCAGCAAGAATATCGACAACTTTGCCTTTGCCTTCATCACCCCATTGTAATCCGACAACGCAATAATTCATTTGTGCCTGTTCCTTAAAGTAGTGCTAAATCATAAGTGCAAAACGCACAAGCTCCTTGTGCTCTTTATGTTCAGGTGATTTTTGACACCAAATGTTCTAAAATGACTGCTAAATTACCGTATGCTCCATCGCTTAGTTTGCGTTTAACTTCAGTGCCGCTCTTATCTTTGTATGTTATCACAAAAAAGCCTTTCTTTTCGAAGTATGTTTTGTCTATCTGTTGTATGGAATCATAAGAAATTCTTTCTTTGTCGCTGATTATAAGCTCATTCTCTTCAGCAATGAGTTTTTTATCCTTTATCGCATACAGATACACACCAAAGAACACTGCTATAGCAATAAAAATAGGCGGCGATATACGATTAAAACTCATCGTAGGATTAGATTTGCCGTCATTATCGAGAACATTTTCTTTGTAGAAGTCGTAACGACCCGACCATTTATATTTGCTCAGATAACCATCGTATGCAAAAATAATTGCCACTACAACGCAAAAAACAATATAGATTTTGAAATTAGTTTTTTTAAACTTACTTATTGGCGCTTCGATAGCCATCTAAGGTCCTTTGTGGAATCTATATTAAACGTTTTTGTGCAATTACCTCGGTTAAAGGCTTAACAAAATTCGGAACTATTTTATCAGCCATGAGCTCTTCAGCCAATTGGCATTGTTTTTCAAAAGATTCAAGCGGGGCGAACTTCTCATCGATAGTCGGGTACTGGCGAACAGTAAAAGACAAACTTATCGCTTCGTCCGTAACTCGCCCTTTTTTCTTAGGCTCACTGACACTCGTTTTCGACTCTATACTTATTCTTCCCTGAGTAGAGTCGTCATCGGACAATGCTACTACCAACGCAGGTGAAAAACCGATACACCGGGCACCATTTGAATCCAAAAGACAATCAAAGGCGCTCCGAGTCAATAAAGCCTCAGCGATAACTTCATCGTGGCTGCCCGCATAATCAAAATCCATAGCGAACGTAACGTCCAGTGAATCGATATCGAGATGATTTACTCCAAGCATATAAGGAACAAGCTCGAGTATCAATCTACCCTGGCAATAAGCCATTTCAAAGTTAGTGGGGTTGACCACTCCTGAGCCGATACGGTCTATTTCAAGACTGGCCCAGCGGTATTGCCCGCTGTTTCGGTCTTCTTCCAAATAGTATTCATTTTCCTCACGCCGATAGAAACGGCCCATAGATGGAAATTGCTTTTGGATTCGCTCGAAAAAGGACAGAATCGTATCACGCCCGGTCGGCAGGTCCAGCTCGGTATTGATATACATATCGACATAAAAATCATCGCAAAGCGAACTATAACTATTCAACGTCATCGTAAAAAAACCTCCGGAGTAAGTTCCAGTAACACACCCACAAGCCCCTGCTAAAAAGAATCAAACTTCAAACCATATAACCAACCGGGCAAACATTATACGTTTAAATATTCAGTTTTCCAGACTTTTTCAGTTAAACTTTGAAGTTCCTTGCCGCAACTTCTCAGTATTTCAAAATATTCATCGGATTCCAGAGTTTTCCTGGTGTTCTCATTGTTGAATTCCGCCCCCCTCCGGCAATAATTATCGCTCAAAATCAGGCTTCTGGCAAGAGCCAAGGTTGCTCAGGCAGTCTCAATTCTGTTACTATTGCTCCAATAGTTGACAGAATCGCAAAAATAAATACCCTCCAGATGCAGTTTGCCACAATCCCGCCATTAAAGCCCATTATCGCCGAAATCGCCGTATAAAGTGCACCGGCCACTACACCACAGACCGCCGCTGCGGTTAATCGCTTACCCAACGCCGCACCGCCACAACCCAAAGTTACTGCCGCCCCACCAATTAACGCACCCGGCACAAGAACTGTGAGCCACCAAAGCATACTCGAACATAGCAGCCTTCCAATATTCTCTAAGTAAATAAACTCAGCCAACGCGAATAATCCTGCAATGCCAACAGCACACAAACCAACGTGCCAATACCGCGGCTTCAAAGATATCCGAAGTTGCGCCCGCTTTCGCATTCGACGCCGTATCGTCAAGGGCCAGTTATAGAACAAACGAAATACCCAGTGCTCCAGCAGGGCACCTCGCTCACCGAACACCGGCACAATATGCACCGCATCCGTCGCCCAGTGTGCCGCCATAAATCTCGCAAGGGCGGGATAGTGATACGTCATCTGAATTGGAAAAGCCAGGTAACCTACGTACTTAAAAAATCCCAGGAACACAGCGATATTGTAGTCCCTGAAATTCCGCTCCCTGATAACCAGATATAACACATAAAGCCCCCGAACTAATGAACCCGGCGAAATCGGTACAACCTGAAATAATGCGATAATACCCAAACCAATTCCCCAGGCCTGCGCCCTCGGCATTTCCGGATGCATCAAGACAAAAATAGTTGCCAATAGCACAGAAACCACCTGCGTTACCGGCAAAGTGCAAATATGCACCGCCAAACTCTTTAGATACTTCTGTATAAACGGCTCGTTAAGCTGCGAGAGGATAACCCGTGCATCCTCATCGTTGAGTATATGTTTTTTTTGCCCGCCGGTTACCATTTCACGAAGCCACTGCTCCCGAAGCTCCGCGTTAAAATATAGTCTGACCGGACGAACAAATATATATACGAGCTTCTCCTTTCTGAACTCTCCATCCGTTAGAAATTTATGCAAACCGGCCGGTAAAATCGATAAAGGCAAATGGCACAAAAACCAACATACACTTCCAGATACATTTAGAGCTTTATCCTCATTAAGACGCCCCGCCCTGTGCCAGATGATAACCTTTTCAGCAACCCTTGCTCTAATAGCCCGTTTAAAATAATCCCAGTTGCTCAGCATTTTCCCATAATGCCTGCGCCAATCCACCCTGCCCCAAATTCGCCGAATAAATTTACCCAAAAACGGTATTACACCAATAATAAAAAATATCAGTGTCTGGACTTTGCTATTCCGTAGCTTCTGCTCGTGCTCCCGGTCAACCAAACCCCGCACTTTCCATCCGGCTACCGCGCTGGCAAGCATTGTTGACCACAACTTATCGCTATAAAAAAGACGAACATGATTATGTGTAATATCAGGAACCGAGTCTCGATAAACCTGCTCGGCAGTTTTGAGTTGCCCCAAAGCCTGACGCATATCGGCAAACTCTTCACCATGCGCCTCGACAAAAGCCTCCAGCTTACCGATATCACCCCGGTCAAACTGCACGACAGAACCGCGCATAAGCCCTCTGCCTATCAGCTTAAAATCACCCGGGCTCATCGGCAAAAACGGCAGCAATGTAAGCCCTGCCCGGAAATCAACCGCCACCAAACCTCCCGATGGATTGTCATCAGTTCCCTGACGTTTGAGCACGTTCGGCTGGCTCTTGCAGGTCGACCATTCATACTGCCGGGCAAACTCATAACACCCCATATCGTGCAAAAGCTTGACAAACCCACCCATAAACTTACGCTTCGCGCGATATTCAGGCGAGCCAACCTGTTGCTCATCTACTACTTTTCTACCAAGCCAATTCTTCAACAAATCCAATCGGTCATCGACTTCAAGCCGCCAGGTTCGTCCTTCAACCCATTCTCGTAATTCTCCACAGCTACCCAGTTTCTCATCGACAAACGTTGCATAGACATCCGCAACTGCACTTTCATCTCCGAATCGAATCTTTGCTCCTCGCCGAATAAATTTCTGCCAGAGCGCCCCCGCCACGGCCGCCGATGGATTAACCTGAAGCTGGAACGGCCCCTGAAAACCAATCCAATATAATAAATTACGAAACAGACGTGAAAAACCCGATAGCGGAATAAGAATCTTTAAAGCGTAGGCTTGCCCCTCCTGCAATCCCTCTACCACTCCTCCTATTGCCGCCAAGTTAACAAGGTACACCTGCCCCGCAAATCCACCACCTACAAACTTCTCAACAACCAGATGTACCCGTGCTGTCTCCGCCTGCCCGAAACCGCTCACCTCATAAGTAAGCTCAGTGCCTGCATCGAAACGGCTGATTCGCATCGGCCGACATAACTGCGCAGCGTGAATCTCAGCCTCAAGTTTCCTGCAAACCTCAACGCTATATTCTACAGCCATTCTCGCTTTCTAACCTGCAAACAGTAAACTAACCCCTAATCCACAAAAAAATAATAATCTGCAAAATAATTCCAGCATACACCCCCGCCAATAAATCATCCGCGAGCACTCCCCAGCCCTCTGGCAGCTTTTCAAGTTTGCGAATCGGATAGGGCTTGAAAATATCGAACAACCTGAACAGAAGAAAACCACCCACTGCAATGGCCCAGACCTGCCAGGTTGAAGCACTCTGCGGCAGCAGCATCGCAATAACTAAAAACGTAACCGCCTGGCCGGCCACTTCATCGGCAACAACTTCGCGAGGGTCGGTTTTACCGGTCAATGTAACTACATAAGGAACCAACCTCACACAAATAATAGAGCCGGCCAAAGCCAACGCCGCCATTGCTATTAATATCAAGGCACCGGACAATTGAAACTGGTACATCAGACCAAAGATAATCACCGGCGGCAGCGAACCCCACGTCCCCGGCGCAACCGGCAGCCAACCAAGACCAAAACACGATGTAAGAAGTCTTTTCATAATTATGAAACGTTAACGGAAAGACCAAAATTAGTCAAAGGTTAGTTAATATTAAGCTCGGGATTTAAAGCGGAGACTACTTCAAAACTTTTTATTAATAAAGACACTCAGTTATATTTCGTCAAGGATTTTCAGGCAATATCTGTCGGTCATGCCGGCAATGTAGTCGGCAACCGTTCGTTGAAGGCCGTGTTCGGGTATGAACCGTTGAAAGTAACCGGGCATCAACTCCGGCTTTTTACAGAGTCCTTCGAAAAGAAGCTGCCTTTTTAAGAAATAGCATTTGCAAGCCAGCCTTAAAGTGGATACTATTCGATTCACAGTAAATCGACAAGAGGAATTTGACGGGGTCAATATGAGCGAAGAATTCAAGCACAATGTAATCGCAATCGTTTATGATTTCGATGGTACGCTCACTCCCCAGCCGATGCAGGAATACACCGTTTTGCCGGAAATCGGCATCAAAGACGGAAAGAAGTTTTGGGAGCAGGTAAATCAGGAGTCTGCGCAAACAAACGGGGAAGGAATTGTAGCCTATATGCGGTTAATGCTTGAAAAATCCAAATCCAGGAGTTTTCCAGTCACTGCCAAGAAGCTGAGGGAACTGGCTAAAAATATCGATTATTTCCCGGGCGTCCAAACTTATTTTAAACGAATAAACGACTATATCAAAAAGCAATTTGGCCGCGATATAGAAGTTAGGCATTACGTAATTTCGGGTGGATTAAAGGAGATAATCTCAGGAACGAGCATAGCCAGGTATTTTTATAAAATATTTGCTTCGGAATACTATTACAACGAGTACGGAGCAGCAACTTTCCCGAATGTAGTAG
>CAZJIR010000034.1:2379-13167 GCA_964546095.1 uncultured Pirellulales bacterium | reverse complement strand
TGGCAAGTACCGGCTCAAGTTTATACATCACCTTGCCCGCCGTCCAGATATCATCATACATTTCCGGTGCAATTCCGAGAATCGTCTGATATGGTTTGTCTTTATAAACAATATGTACATCCCTTGATAAATCCGCCGCTTTCTCCCATGCCTCGACACAGTCACCGATGAATATTCCTTTAAGCTCATTTTCCAAAGCAACGATGGCGAATAATTTATGTGGTGTCTTTATAAACGAAGCCGCCTTCTCAACTACCTGCCGCGTAGGCGTCCATTTCTCACCGTTTATAAGAGGATTTGTTATCACCGCTCCTAACCAGTGAAAAAAGTGTATAATTTCATCACCTGCAATTCCGGGAAATATGTACTTATGCCCTCCTGAAAAACCGACAACCTCATGTGGAAACACAGGCCCTAAGATAAAAAATTCATCGTATTCGTTAATGAGCTTGTTAACGCGCACATTCACTTCTTCACGAAACAGCCCGCTGCTTATTTGCTCGATTTCGTCAGCAGTGATTTTGCCGATAGAAGTAAACGTCTCAGGCTTGTCCCATTCGTGATTGAAAAACTTCACCGATGAATATTTACTTTCGCGTTCGCTGGAAGTCATACAAAGTCTCGTGCAGATTTGTTCTTCATTCATCGGCTGATGAGTACCCAGCGCAACCAGACAATCAAGTGCCTTTACCTTTTGCTCCAGACAGCCATAAATGAGTTTAAACATCTCACCTATTGGCCCTGAACGCGTATTGTCGGGAATTAAAAGCAGAATCCGTTTGCCGGCATAGTCGTTCTGCGCAAAGAACTCAGCGATTGCCTCGCCGGCCTGATTATTACCAATAAAACCTTCTTTGTTTCGTCGTTCAATTACCATTTGATTTGTTTTACGTATCGCGCATGTTGTGTTGCACGAAAGAAGAACCTCTATTTTTCCCACGGTGGCAATTTAGGTAGATATTCGTCGAATTCCGCAATTACTTTTTGCTCGTACTCACCTGCGTATTCGCTGTTGACAAATTTATCAAATGCCTCATCGTGGAACCGCTTCCATGATTTAACCTCGTCGCCAGGATTGATAGGATAAAACAACGCATCATTAGCCTTTGCGGCCTTCATATCACCCGGCGCATCGCCAATCATAAGCACATGATTTTCTTCGTATCGTCCCTTTGTAGCATAATCAAGGTGCTGAGCTTTTTTACCCATTTCCTGCCCAGCTATAATCTCTACGTATTTGGCAATATCGTGTTCTTCCCACTCGCGCGTAAGTGCTTCACATGGCGTCGCCGAAACCACAATAGCGTCGGCCAAAGGTTGTATCTTTTCAAGGCTCTCCCGCACAAACGGAAACGGCGGCATCCCCTTGACAGTCTCACCTATCGCCCAGTTAACTCTTTCACTCCATTCGAGCGCATGTTCCAGCTCTCGCTTGGCCTCCGGGTCTGTAGTCTGGTCAATAGCATTCTTTAATCCTTCATTGCTCAATAGACTTTTCGGGTCATCCACCCATGCAAAGTAATGCGGGTATTGTGGAATCTGGATATTTCTTGCTTTAGTCATAGGGTGGTTAGGCAATAATTCTGCTATAATGCGCTTTGCTGTCTTGTGTCGATTACCACCACGAGTTTTAGAAAATAAATCGGCAAACTCCTTGCACTCGCGTGCCGCCTTTGCCACAGGTTGCAATCCGAAATATGCAATCAGCCATGGACAGAAACACTCTCGTTGTTTTATTCCCATTGTATCGAAAGCGCACCCATCCGAATCAATACCAACAAAAAACTTATATTGGGGTTTGAAATCTTTTAATGGTTTTGCCGGGTCAATATTAGCCATTTACTTCTCCTAATAATCATTCATCAATAATCACTAATCAATCCCTTAGACCCCGCTGAAAGCGGAGAAACCGCCATCAATAGGAATAACAGTTGCTGTAACGAACTTCGCCGCATCGCTCAGCAGCCACATAACCGTTCCGATTAGCTCCTCAGGCTCACCGAATCTTCCCATCGGCGTATGGTCGATAATTGTCTTGCCGCGAGGGGTTAGCTCGCCGGTTTTTTCATCGGTCAAAAGGAACCGGTTCTGTTCTGTCAGAAAGAATCCCGGCGCAATCGCATTAACACGAATATCCTTGGAATAGTTCTGGCAAACGTGCACAGCCAGCCATTGCGTAAAATTACTCACCGCCGCTTTCGCCGCCGAGTACGCGGCAATTTTAGTAAGAGGCCTGAATGCGTTCATACTGGAGACATTTAGTATTATGCCTTTTCCATTTTCAGCCATTTCTTTACCGAAGACCTGCGTCGGCAATAAAGTCCCAAGAAAATTAAGGTCAAAAACAAATCGAACCGCCTCGCTCGGCATATCGAAGAAAGACAAATCCGGTGAAGTCGTCGCCTCTTTTTTATTTCCACCGGCCCCGTTAATCAGAATATCGATTGTACCAAACTCGGATTTGACTTTTTCGTAGGCATCCTCCAGACTGCTCTTGTCCAAAACATCGGATTTTACTCCAATAGCCCGGCCACCGTTCGATTTAATCTCATCGGCGACTTTACAAGCCGCTTTCTCAATTAAATCCAGAACAGCTATTTTCGCATCCGCCTGCCCAAGTGCTTTAGCCATCGCGCCACAAAGAACACCCCCCCCTCCGGTAATTACAATCACTTTTCCTTTAACATCGAATAGTTCCATCATTTTTATCCTTCCTTGCGGATGAATAAGAATCATTCACCCATTATAAATACTTTGGCAGTTTTTTCTCTAAAGGCTTACGTTCGAATCTCATAAACACAGGCAGTCCGTCTTCATCAATTGTTATAGGCGCTTCGCCCTGTACTAAAGGCCGAACATAATCCCGCATCGCATCCGTTATATGATTGCCCTTATCATTTATAAATTCGGCAGGCACTTTCTTCTCGCCGTTTGCCACGTCTCGTAACTCCGCCAAACCTGTCGTGCATCTGTATTTTGGCCCTTCTTCACGAACCAGTGTCACCATCTTGCCGTTCACGCCTTCGAGCGCATTCTTTACCGCCATCTGCCCGCACATATAAGCCTCATTCACATCGGTCAGAGAAGCAAAGTGCATCGCGCTTCGCTGATTTGTCCCAAGCTTATTAAACCGCGCCTTTATACCTACCTCTTTTTCTATAACCGCCTTTAGCATCTCAGCGATACCGCCGAGCTGAACATGTCCGAAACTGTCTTTACTGAACGCTCCCGAATCTGCGGTTACGTATTGCCCCTTATCATCTTTGAGCCCTTCACCTGCGACAATAAATACTCTGCCAAGTCGATTAAGTACTTCTTTGACGTCACTTACGAGCTTATCTAATGAAAATGCCACCTCCGGCATATAAACAAGATGTGGAGCATCTTCTTCGCATCGAGCGGCAAGGCCCGTCGCCGCCGCTATCCAGCCCGCATTTCTCCCCATTACCTCCAATATAGTGCACGTATCTGTTGTGTATAATGCCTCGGTATCTTTGCCCGCCTCAGCCGCACATGTCGCGACATATTTCGCCACGCTCGGATAGCCGGGGCAGTGGTCCGTACAGGCCAAATCGTTATCTACCGTCTTGGGGATACCCATACAAACAAGTTCATATTTCGCATCTGCGGCTAATTTATTCACCTTGTCCGCTGTGTCCATCGAGTCATTACCGCCCGCATAAAAGAAGTAACGAATATTATGTGCCTTGAAGACATCGAGCACTCTCTGAAAGTCCGCCTTGGATTCTTCGATGGATTTTAATTTATATCTGCACGAGCCTATGGCCGCCGCGGGCGTTTGCTTTAGCGCCTCGATTGCTTCGGGCTTTTCCGCCGATATATCGAACAGGTCTTCCTTTAATACACCCAATATCCCGTTAGTAGCGCCAATAACACTGCCGATTTTACCTGATTTCATCGCCTCCTGTATCACACCACAGGCACTTGAATTAATAACCACAGTCGGCCCCCCCGACTGTGCCACGATAGCATTAGGTTTAGAATCCATTACAACTACTCCCATTATTTTTACGAGTTATTGATTAAATCACCCAATTCCGGCAGAATATACACCACACTGGTTGCGATTTCAACAGTTTTTAGATTTGCCGGTATAATAGGTTAATACGATGGCGTTTTAGGAGCAAAATATGGCAAACTATATGATTGCACAGTTCGATGATATCGAAGCGGTAAAGTGCCCTTGCGGCTTTTCAAAAAGGGCCTTTGTTGATAAAGACAACCCAGTAGCAACAATGCACGTTGTTGATATACAGCAGGATGCACAGGTTCATTATCACAAAAAGCTTACCGAGCTTTATTTTATCCTCGAAGGCTCAGGCCACATGGAGCTGGATGGACAACTAATTCCCGTAAAACCCTTTACCGCAATTTTAATCAAGCCCGGCTGCCGACACCGCGCCGTCGGAAAAATGAAAATAATCAACGTCCCCATCCCCGCCTTCGACCCCCAAGACGAATGGTTCGACTAAACAAAGCCTGTTTTTTCACGCGATTGCCTAAATTTGCTTCAAAACGTTTGTTACTATTTAGCCGGCATTTGCCTTTATATGTTGGATTAGGTACTAACCCTAAGTTCAGCCTCCACGACCGGACGACTGTTTTCAGCAACTTTATTAAAGAAGGGAGAAATGATTATGTTACGTTCAATTAACCTCAGGAGTTTTCTAATCGGCGGCTTATTGGTTTTTTCAGTAATGTGTTTGATGGGCGCTATCGATTTTGCTCCACCTGAGACTCTCGGTCGGTTTCAATTTACCACCTACGAAAAAAATGCATTTATTATTGATACAGCCACAGGCCAGCTCTGGTCACAATATTTTTCTGAAGGAGCGACTAATGTAACTGGTCTTCCACCAGATGAGTTTCATGCCCCCAAACTGTTAATAGGAAGCCATGTTATTGAGTCCGATGATTTTTAATACTTTCCCCGGCTGATTTTATCGCTTGATCTCTTAAAACTATTGCGAGTATATTACCCGTATCTCAATATACAAGGGTGCGATATTTCGCACCACCAAATTCTGCATTTCCCCCGCAAAATACAAGACAAACAAATTTACGTATGCTAAAATAACCTTCACGGATGCCAAATGAGCCGTTCTGACAAGTCCATTAGAGAAGCCCTATGCGAGATACGAACGAACATCAATTAAAGGTAAAACAAATATAATGTTCTCGAATTTTAGACTGGAAGTATAATCGAGGTGCTTTTATGTCCCATAGTTGGAATACTACAATTCTCGACTCCGAAGCGAAAGCTCTGCATGTACTCACTGAATTGCGTGGTAAGCGTTGGTTATGTCGTGGTCAACCGAAGCGCTACGATGGTCTTGTACCGCTAATCGACCGCAAGCCCCGACATAACTTCTCGCGTCTTGATAAGCTTGCGCTTGAACGTCAGAGTATCGATATCTTCCGGTCAACAGCTCGATTCTTCTCAGATCGAGGTGAACAAGACGCTTTGGTTAAAGATATCACTGCATTGATGGTGCTACGAAACTATGGAGTACCAACTCGTCTTTTGGATTGGTCACAGTCTCCTTATGTAGCGGCCTACTTTGCTGTATGCGATCATGATACGGAGGACGGTGAGATTTGGAGTTTTGATGAGCCCCTATATGAGTTAAAAGGGAGGGAGCAATGGAAAAAGTGGCCCGAGACAACAATAGACGGTAGTGGAGATAATTTCAAAGCAGAACTTACCGCATTCACCCTCGAGGAGCCACCTGATTGGTTCGTATGTTTCTTCTACCCTCCTGGTTTCCCCCGTCAAAATGCTCAGGCTGGTGCTTACACCTTAACTGCAAGGTTTGGTCGTGACCATGCTGATTCGATTGCGAACCTATTAGTTGAAAGCTCTCGTTATCATCTATACATAGTTTCTGCAAAACTTAAGCCTATACTTTTGAAATATCTTCGAGAAAACCATGGCATCTGGCGAGGGTCGCTGTTTCCCGATTCTGCAGGAGCTGCTGAAACCGCAGGAACAGTTTTTTCCAAGCCTTAACGTTGCGATGTAATAGACCAATACTGGGCTCAAGCCCAACAGACTGCACAAATTCATTTTGTCAACGCGACGAGTGGCAGCCTCAAGCGAAGCTTGGGGATGGTTCTGTCCGTATTTCTACCTTCAGTTCGCACTAATTTTATTCACTCCGCCCTGTCATATAGTCTACTAATAGCATTTCTGCTGTCGGTTCACACTAGTTTTATTCACTCCACCACTTCGTGTTTACGTGAATGTATGATGTTCATGCTGGCCTCTAGCAGAAATGCTATTTGAAAATGTCTGCTCTTATTTACGTGCCTATAAGGCACCTCATGCTGGCCTACGGTAGAAATGCTTATCTCACGGACATTAATTTCGATTTCAATTGATTTTAGAGTCAAAATATGGTATAATACCCACCTGTTAGCCCGAAGGCTAACGGAGTTTACCCCCGATGTAAGCTCAC
Organism: uncultured Pirellulales bacterium; assembly: GCA_964546095.1. GTDB lineage: Bacteria > Planctomycetota > Phycisphaerae > Sedimentisphaerales > Anaerobacaceae > NIOZ-UU13. Next base: position 6,688 of record CAZJIR010000034.1, on the reverse strand, counting down.
TTGCTTTGAAGTTTACCCGGCTTTAGACGGGTCGGGGGCATATCGCCAGCAGGCGAAAGATACAGCGGAGAACCGCACATTTTCGTATCAGCAGATACACGCCAAAAAACTCTTTTAGAGCATTTGAATATTTGTAATTTGAATTTGTTTAGAATTTAGTGCTTAGGACTTAGGATTTTAAGCTTATGCAAAATACACCAAACACTCTACACTGTAATTATCGTTCATCAAGTTACTTATGTGCCTATAAGGCATCTTTACATTTGTAAAGAACATTCGACAAATTGGCCCTTTTATGCAAAACAAACCCAAAGTCAAAATAGGTAAAATGAACTTAATATTTTGTAAAAAAATGGCTTATGAAAATACACACAATCGGACACTTGGTGAAAACAAACCAAAACAAAGCCAAAATCAAACTCCGCCTTCTGTCTTCTGTATTCTGTCGTGTTGGAGCGCAGCGGAAATCCGGCTTTAGACGGATCTTTTACCCCATGAACACTCTTTACAAAACAGCTAATATTCAATATCATAACCGGCATATTCGCCGATGTAGCTCAATGGTAGAGCACAGCTTTCGTAAAGCTGGGGTTGAGGGTTCGACTCCCTCCATCGGCTTTGTGAACCTTCAGGATAAATACAATTCGCTCCAAAAAATCCTCAAGGAGTTGGGTAAAGTCATCGTCGCATACTCCGGCGGCGTGGACAGCACATTTCTATTGAAGGTGGCGGTCGATACACTCGGAGCGGAAAACGTCCTTGCCTGCATAAGTGCAGGGGCGGCCGAGCCTTCGAACCTGCTTGCCCGCGCCCAAAAACTCACCGGCCAAATAGGCGTCCGCCTTCAGGTTATCGATATCGATGAGCTGTCCGACCCGAACTTCACCGCCAACAAGGCCGACCGATGCTTCCACTGCAAATCCCACATCTGCAAACTCCTTTTAGATATCGCCAAAGAGCAGAGTTTCGACCATGTCATCTTCGGCGCAAACTTTGATGACCTCGACGACTTCCGGCCGGGCAATCGCGCAACGAAAGTCTTCGGCATCCGTTCGCCACTGGCCGAGGCGCAGCTTACCAAAGATGAAATCCGCACACTGAGCAGGCAGCTCAACCTGCCCACCGCAGATTTACCTTCATCCCCCTGTCTGGCCTCCCGCATCAGTTACGGCCTGGAAGTCACCGAACAAAGACTAAGACAAATCGACCGGGCCGAGGAATTCCTGCGAAGTCTCGGTCTTGTCGAATTTCGCGTTCGCCATCACGATACCATCGCCCGAATCGAAGTTCATCCGGAAGACATTAACAAAATCACAAAAGAGCCGGCACGTTCGAAAACAATCGATAAATTAAAATCACTCGGCTTCAAGTTCGTAACAATCGACCTGCAGGGCTTTCGCTCCGGCTCACTGAACGAGCCGCTAACAGAAGAGCAAAAGCAAAAAAGCCTTTAGGAGCAAGTTATGTATAAAAGTAAAACATTCGCCTCGTTCAAAGTGACACTTCCTGTATTTATCTTTTTAAGCTCGTGCATACTCCTCAACTTTTTCTCCCCTCAGGAGCTTTTCGGTGCCGGCGAAATAGAAGAAGATAGTCTTCAACTGCAAATAATGAGTTTTAATATTCGCTATGGCACAGCCAACGATGGCGAGAATCACTGGAAAAACAGGCGGGAAATGGTCTTCGATGTCTTGCGCAATCATAATCCCGATGTCGTCGGCTTACAGGAGGCCCTGCGTTTTCAGATTGACCAAATCAGGAATGCTTTGCCTGTTTACGGCGAAATTGGTGTTGCACGCGAAGATGGCCAAACCGATGGTGAATACTCCGCCATTTTATATCGTCTCGACCTTTTCGATGTAAACGAATCGGGAACCTTTTGGTTTTCCGATACCCCGGAAATCCCCGGCTCAAGTCACTGGGGCAATGCTTGCGTCCGTATCTGCACATGGGCAAGATTCATCGAAAAGAAATCAGCAAATGCCTTTTATGTTTTCAATCTTCACTTAGACCATATCTCTCAGCCTTCCCGGGAAAAAAGCGCCGTCCTGCTGACCCAGCGCCTGCTCAGCAGAAATCACTCAGACCCTTTCATAGTAACGGGCGATTTCAATACCGGCGAAGACAATCCGGTCATACTATACTTAAAAGGCACGGCAGCCCTCGAAGAAGACGGCAATGAACTCCACAATCCCGTTCCAATGGTTGATACGTTTCGTGTGCTGCACCCGGATGTTGAAGATGTCGGAACGTTTCACCGTTTCAATGGAAATCGCGAAGGTGATAAGGTTGATTACGTCTTCACACAGCCGGGCTTCAAAGTGCTCGAAGCAAACATACTATATGACAATATCAATGGACGTTACCCTTCCGACCATTATCCGGTCTCCGCCATTGTCAATTTTACCATCGGCGTTACTTATTACATCGACAGCGAGATAGGCAGCGACCAAAATATTGGTGATAATCCGGATATGCCGTGGAAAACCTTGGCCGCTGTAAACAATCACACTTTTACACCCGGCGATAAAATATTATTCAGAGCAGGCACTATTTATACCGGCCAACTCAAACCCAAAGGCTCAGGCGCAAGGGATAATCCCATCGTAATTGATATGTATGGGCAGGGTCCAAAACCGCGCATCGACGGCAATGGAATCCTGGATACGGTTCTGCTGGAAAATATCGAGTATTGGGAACTGAACAACCTCGAAGTGACTAATCTTGGTCCAACCCGTATGGACTGGCGCACCGGCATCAGAATCTCGGCCAACAGTTGCGGCACTCTTAATCATATTCATCTAAAAAATCTTTACGTGCACGATGTCAACGGAAGTAACGATAAATCAAAAGAAGGTTGCGGAATATTCTTCGAATGCAAGGGCAGCACCCCTTCGTGTTTCGATGGGTTATTGATAGAAAACTGTCACGTCGTACGAACAGACCGCAATGGAATATGCGGAAGGTCGTCTTTCACGAACCGTTCGAGGAACTGGTTTCCCAGCCTTAAGGTAGTCATACGCGGCAACCTTCTGGAAGATATTGGCGGCGATTGTATCAAGCCGTGGGGCTGTGAAGGCTGCCTCGTGGAATATAACGTGGTACGAGGCGGCAGACAGCGAGCCGAGGATTACGCCGCGGGCATCTGGCCCTGGAGCTGCAACGATACAGTTATCCAGTTCAACGAAGTCAGCGGCATAAAAGGTACGAAGGACGGCCAGGGTTTCGACTCCGACTATAACAGCCGCAACTCTTTGTTTCAATACAACTACAGCCACGACAACGATGGCGGCTTTATGCTCATCTGTACTCCCGCAGTATCATCATGGAACATCGGTAACGAAGGAACTGTGATTCGCTATAACATCAGCCGTAACGATGGCGCCCGCATCTTTCAAATTGGCGGGCCTACGAATAATACGAAAATATACAATAACGTTTTCTACGTTCCACAAGACAGAGATATATACGCATTACTTTATACGAACTGGGACGGCTGGGCAAAAGATACATACTTCTATAACAACATCTTCTATGTCGATGGAAAAGTTAGATACGAATTCGGGCAGAGCACAAATAACGTTTTCGAACACAACGTTTTCTACGGCAACCACGAAAATCCACCTGATGACCCATATGCAATCACAGATAATCCCATGCTCGTCAATCCCGGAAGCGGCGGACATGGCTTCGACTCTCTGGAAGGCTATAAAATAAGAAACGATTCTCCCTGCATAGACGCAGGTATTTTTATTGAAGATTGCGGCGCTCAGGATTTTTGGGGAACGCAACTGCCCCAGGACCAAAACACCGATATCGGGGCTTATGAAATTACAAAACAGTAAGAGTTGTGCAGTGTAATGATTCGAAACACAACAAATACATACAGATTCAACACTGCATTCTTCAGCGCACCATTTTCAGTGCTTTCTTCTCTTCAAACTGATTACGGTAATTTGCAGGATGGTACAATTTGAAATCTATGGCCCTTATATACTCTTCAGGGCCGCAGTGCCGAACATTCTCAATCAGAGACGATATTTGTTTTTGCGAACGAAAGGCGGAAATAGCCTTGAGTTTATTTTCCAGATATGACATCGGCGTACGCATCCGTAGGGTCGGAGGCGCAGCGAAATCACAATAAACCGCATATGTATTAACATAAGGTACCCTGCTCAAAGGCTTACCCAGCTCAGGCCAGATATTACCCGCGGCGTGAAACAAACTGATAAGAAACTCATCATAAATAATACGATGGTCAGGATGCAAATCGTTAGATGTAGGCAGGAAACACTGCGTTGGCTTTATC
>CAZJIR010000034.1:0-2369 GCA_964546095.1 uncultured Pirellulales bacterium | reverse complement strand
AAACCTTTAAAACCACTGACTGCAGTAGGCTCCTCCGCCTCAGCAGGTCTTCTGCCGCGATAATCATTCAGCCGGCAATCCGTAAAGCCGAGCCAGACAATATTTTTCTTCGGCACACCCAGTTTTTGATAGCATTCGAAAGCTTCATCACGTCTTATATCAGCGATACTGTCTTTCTCTTTAATACTGCAATAGCCCATGCTGCCATCTGTAACAACTAATATATGCACCGGCACATTCTCGCGCTTGGCCAATTGTATGAGCAGCCCCGCCCCCAGAACCGCATCGTCGTCGTGGGGGCTTATCATAAGAAAGCGTTCTTTCTTACCCTGCCAGTGCCGCGAGACACCGGCGAGGTATGAGCCCACTCGCCGTTCGTTTCCCACTAATCTTATAAATTCGAATTTCCCCTGCATTTGTTTGCTCCAAAATTACTATCACTATAAAGAACAGCGGCCTTTATATCCTCCCATGATTACGGGTTTGTCCGGTAAAGCTGCGAACGAATACACCACAAGTAATTACTTCCCGCTAATTTGTCAGGCCGGCAATCGCAGCCCCAATCAACGTCGCATTCTCAACGGCTACTATCCGGTAGAATACATTTTTCTTCTCCACCAGATACTGCTTGAGATAGTATTCGATTCGCTGTCTCAACGAGGTCAGCTTATAGAACGTAGTCCCCTCTGCGACGATGCACACAGGCCGACAGGGATTATGGCCCTTGCCGCTCTTTAAGGCCACAGATGAAAGATTAATCGCCGTCAGCTTCGCAGCCCGCTCAACCATCCTGTCCAACAAATAATACAAAGCTACACAATCATTTTCGTCGGCGCCTTTTGCCGCCCCGGCCAGCGCATTATCACCCGCGGGGTCATACAGGTATTTACTTAGGTCTTCCGTACTCAGCTCTTGCAGTTGCTTAAGTCCGGTCGCAAGCGGGTCACTGAAAAGTCTCGCATCGACCGCCGCTCGGAGGGTCCACAAGCACACTGGCCCGAGATATGCACCCGATATCATCTTCTCGAACACGTTTACGCCTGGATTAAGGGATGCTTCGTTAAACTCCTTATCGATACTTCCACGGGGCGCCTTTCCGAACCCGCCCGACTCCACGTTTACTATCTGGCTTTTGGCCGTATCCAGGCCTTCGGCTTTTGTTATATTCCCGTTTTGCTCGACATAGCTGCAATTCGTTCCGGTGCCAAGAATAAGACCGATATAGCTCTCGAACCTTCCGGCACCCGAAGCCGCCCTGCCTGCCAATAAAGTGGCAACCGTATCATTGAGCAGCACCATCTGTTTCTTCCCCATTCCCAGAGCAGAGCTAATGGCAATATTCAGATTTTCGCCTATCATCTGTCCTTCGACCTCCGGGGCCTTTATTTCCTTTGAAAAATAAAGTACCCTTCCGTCTTTGCTCGGGAACATCTCAATCGGGTACGAAAAGCAGAATCCCACACTGGGGCTTTTGTCAGCTACGCGCTTAATATAGCCGGCCATAATCTCGAAGAACTCTTCTTTGCCGACCTGCTCTTTGAGGCCGGGCATATCGAAAAGCTCGTAGTCGCTGATAGTTGCCGTGCCGTCATTTCCGAAACAAACCGTCGCTACTCTGAAGTTTGTTCCTCCGGCATCCATAACGATGACAGATTTGCCCGTTGGTATTTCAGCTTCAGTCTCTATATACGTCGGCAGCATTGCAAGAGAACTCTGTTGTCCGGTAAGCCCCTTCTCCATCTCATCCAGAAAAACCTGAACCACCTGGTCCATACTGACATCATCCGGGTCCATCCCGTTTTGCTTCAGAAAGTTCTGAACCTTGTTTTGTATTTCTTTCACGAAGTAACCTCCCAGACATACTTATATAATTGGCTAATCCGGATAACCATTCGGATACCTGTTATGCCATTGCCAGGCGCTGGAAACCATTTCTTCCAGCTCAGCCTTTTCAGTTACCCAGCCTAATTCATTCCGTGCCTTTGTAGCATCGGAAGTTAACACCGGTGGGTCGCCGGCGCGCCGCTCGGATGCCACAACCTTAAAATCCCGACCACTGACGCGCTTAACTGTTTCAATTACCTCTTTGACCGAAAAACCTTTTCCATTGCCAAGATTATAGACCATCTCACAGCTTTGGTCTAACTTGTCTAAGGCAAGTAGATGCGCTTTACACAAATCATCGATATGAATAAAGTCACGAATACAGGTCCCGTCCGGAGTTTCGTAATCTGTTCCGTAGATTTTAATCTCACTGCGTTTACCCATCGCTGCCTGAATAGTCAAAGGAATCAGATGTGATTCACGCCGATGGTCCTCACCAAGTGTGCAATTGTTTCCCGCACCACAGGCATTAAAATACCTAAGAG
>CAZJIR010000033.1:0-13226 GCA_964546095.1 uncultured Pirellulales bacterium | reverse complement strand
ATAATCCGCACCGATGCCGCAACTTTTTTAGCAGATTTTTTAGCTGATGATACCGTAGATTGCTTCCATATTTATTTCCCCGACCCCTGGCCCAAGAAACGACACCATAAAAGACGCTTGATTTGCCCGGCCAATTTGGCGCATTTAATTCGTTGTTTGAAAACGGCCGGGCAAATAAGAATTGCCACCGACCATAGTGGCTATTTTGAACAAATAAAGATGGTTTTGGCTGCCCAAGATGAAAAACTACAGGAAATTGATTTTCTACCCAATATAGGTGCCGAGAAAGGTGAGTGGGTCGGCACGAACTTCGAACGAAAATACCTCAAAGACCAGAGACAAATCTATACAATTGCCGTAAAAAAAATTGAGAGCCTCTAAAATCTACCCGCTGACGGCTATCCACTTTTAAAAGCCAAAGTAAATGCAGCAATCATTTACTTTCTAACTGATTGAGAGTCGCTCGTGTAATCCGCTGGACATACTCATCTGAATCCTTTAGCGCGGCCTTTATCTGTGGTAAAACCGGCTTGGCTTTGTCGCCAATCTTGTTCAGGGCGATAATCGCATGTACCCGTGCTTTATCTGTCTTGTCTTTTAGCGCTTTTATAAGTATTGGTAGAGCTTCCTTTTCCTGGTTCCAATCACACAGTGCATGTGCTGCGGCTACCCGAACAACCGCTGCCTTGTCTTTTAACGCTTTCCTAAGTTCTACTTGTATGGGTTTTATATCTTCCCCTTTACAATTATTGTGCAGACCAATAACAGCCCAGTAGCGAGCAGAGGCGTGCTTGTCGCTTAAAGCCTTAATGTACTCGGGTATCGCTTTATCTACTTGGCCATCCAATTCTTTTAGTTTTATAAGGCGTTCAAGCAGCTTAGTCTGGTCGAGTTTGTTCCGCCAATGATGCTCATCCTTAACAGGTATTTCCGGAAGCTGTGTTATAGAGATTTTATCATCATATTTGAACAGAACTTCGTTACTATCCTTAAAGCCGATACGACAGGTTTTTGCATGAAGCACTTTGCCCGGTGAGAGCCATACGGATTTTGTGTATAGCTTCCAGCCGGTACTGGCTCTTTCATTATCACTAATTCTGTAAACGATTGAAGCACCGGCAGTGGGACAGGCGATTGTGATGCGACGCGCGGCTTTACCCAGTGTTCCCGTCTGCCATTTTGGTGACCAGAAAATTGGTTCTGCCGTCTTCTGCCATACGCCATCAGGTCGTTTAATTTGGTCAAATTCCGGTTCCGGAATCAATCCTACATCGCCTGTTTTTTTCATCCAATCTTTGTGCACTTTACGCATTCGCTCAAGTACACTCTCATATTCCGGATTGTCTGCAAGGTTTTTAACCTCGTATGGGTCGGTGAGCGTGTCATACAATTCTTCAACCGGTTTGGTTTCTTCGAAATATTGTTTCTGTGGGCCTTGTAGTTTTCCTTCAGCATTAAACCGGCGCATTTCCTGCATTGTCGGCATCAGGTTCATATATTCGATGTCCTGAGCCCGGCTTAAATGTGGCATATAATTGCGGATGTATTTGTAGCGCTCATCACGGACTGCACGGATGATGTCATATGCCTCATCCATCCGGTCCCTTGCAGCGAGGATATACTCGCGCGGCTTAGCTTTTTGGCTGCCTAAGAACGCTCTACCCTGTATGTGCTCTGGTATCTTTATGCCCGCAAGTGACAACATCGTCGGTGCGAAATCTACAAAAGCTATCATGTCATCGTTGACGGCGCCGGATTTAACCGCATCGGGATTGTTCGGCATTGTAAGCTTTTGCAATTTTGCTGGTATGCGAATAATCAATGGAACTCTGATACCCGAATCATAAATCCATCGCTTGCCTCGCGGTAGCCCTCGCCCGTGGTCGCCCCAGAACCAGACTATCGTATTATCAGTGAGGCCGTCATCTTCGAGCTGTTTGAGGACATCGCCAACCTGTTTGTCCATCAGCGTGATAATGTCGTAATACTGCGCCCAATCTCTGCGAACTGCCGGCGTATCGGGGTAATAAGGTGGCAGGGCAGCTTTAGCCGGGTCATGCTTCTCGTGTGGCTTGAGATTGGCCAAGCGCCTGAGCATATTTTTACTTCTATTACGTATCTGACTTTCGTGTGAAGTTGTAAAATTAAAAACAGCGAAAAATGGCTGGTCTTCGGCGCGGCCTCGCCAGTGTGCTTTTCGACTGTTCTCGTCCCAGGCACTGGACGGCGGGTCAAATTGATAATCAGTTTTAACATTATTCGTACAATAATAGCCTGCCGCCCTGAGGTATTCGCTGAAGCATTTGACATAGGCTGGTGGAACACCTTTACAGCGCATATGGTGCGTGCCGATAGTGGTCGGGTACATTCCGGTAATGATACCCGAACGTGTCGGGGCACAGACCCCTGAGTGTGAGTACGCATTGGTATAACGTACACCTTGGGCAGCGAGTTTATCTATATTAGGCGATACTGCGTAACTGTCACCATAACAGCCAAGGTCGGGGCTGATATCCTCACAACTAACCCAGAGGATATTCGGTTTTGGGGGTTTTTCATCGGCATTAAGGGATATCCGGGGTAAGAACATCGCAATAGCAGAGCCGGAGCTAATCTGCAGGAACCGGCGTCTGTTTATTTCGTTTCTGGAAGCTGCCATAAATGTTAACTCCATAAATAAAGTATAAAAGAGGTTTTATATATTATAAAGGCCTGAAGTCGCCGGACAATTCAAATCCGTATATACTTGTACTCTATGATTGATTGTTGGTTATCGACTCTATTGTTTTAATTTAGTACGGTAGAACCTCTGGTTGGTACTAAGGCTAAGGGAAGGTGAGTTTTTTTTGTAGAACGGACATATATTGCAGAGTGCTTTGGCTGAAGTGACGTTTTTTTCGACCTTATGTTATGAAAAAAAACTTATTAATTGGATAAATAGTCAATTCTTTTGTATACTTCCGCCTTTGTAAAACTTAAGTGAGTTTGTTTATTGTTCGATATAAGGATGATTTTGATATTTTTGAGCCAATTTAGGAGGAACTCTGTTGGTTTTGGGCCGTAAGCTTCCAATATTAGCAGGGACTACGATGTTAAAAAGTTAATATTGACAGAACAGAATACTTATTTTGCGCATCCTACTAATCTAAAATATTAAATATTCGTCATTCATAAGTTATAGGTTATTGTTGACAATATGGCTAAAGATATACTTGACGTTGGTGGTTTTACAATATTAAGGCGCATTGGAACCGGCGCACGCAGCACAATATACTTGGCGACCGACGAAGAGAATGGTGTACGAGTTGCTTTAAAACGAGTCATATTCGAAAAACCGGAGGATTCGAGGGTTTTTGAGCAGGTTGATACCGAATATAAAGTTGCCCAGCAAATAGACCACCCCTACGTTCGCAAATGCTATGAGCTAAAGAAAATACGAAGCATGTTTAGGGTAAAAGAGATGCTTCTTTCTATGGAGTACTTTGACAGTAAAAACCTTGAGCAATGTTCCACATTAAGTTTAGGTGACGTACTGCTTGTATTCAGAATGGTAGCAAGCGGCCTCAATGCTATGCATCAACACGGGATCGTCCACTGCGATATAAAGCCTAATAATATTCTTATAAACAAGTCCGGCTCTATCAAAATCATAGACCTCGGTCAAAGCTGTAAAATCGGTACGGTAAAGCAGAGAATTCAGGGCACACCGGATTATATTGCCCCCGAACAGGTTAAGCGTAAACCGCTCGGTCCAAAAACAGACATCTTTAACCTTGGCGCAACAATGTACTGGGCACTTACTGGAAAGCACGCCCCAACTATGATACCAAAGAAGAACAAGTACGGTTTACCCATGCCCCCGGAGCCATGCCGAGCACCTCACGAACTTAAAAAACAATTACCCACGGGAATCTCGAAACTTGTGATGGATTGTATCGAGGACAACCCTATAAACCGCCCACGTAATATGATGACGGTTGTCTCAAGACTGGACCTGATGGTACACAGTATATTCGGTGGCAAGATAAAAACGAACGGAAATGCCTCAAACAATAATTGATTTGCTGAGTAAGGGAATTGAAGCCGTCAATGCGGATAAATATCGACGTGGTAATGTGATTCATTTGCCGGCTGAAGGCGATTTGCTGAAAAAAGCCGTAGAGGCTAACAACAGCGAAGGTTTTCGACACGGCAATTTAATTCATTTGCCTGCCAACGGCAGTTTGATTATAACCGGCGATATTCACGGACATCGGCGAAATTTTGAAAGAATGATTTCTTATGCCGATTTAGATAATAATCCTGATAGGCATATAATTCTCCAGGAGATTATCCACGGTGGCCCCGAGGATTCACAGGGCGGTTGTTTGTCGTACAAATTGTTGTTTGATGCTATCCGATACAAATTAACCTTTCCGAATCAGGTCCATATCATTATGGGAAATCACGATACTGCTTTTATAAACAGCAGTGAAGTGATGAAGGATGGCAGAGAAATGAACCGCGCTATGCGTGAAGCTCTGGAAAGGGAATTCGGACAGGCCAGCGGTGATGTCATATTAACGACAAGGCAATTTCTGTTTTCACAACCGTTAGCTCTTAGATGTAGCAACAGAATATGGATTTCACATTCGCTGCCTGGCGACCGTTTTGCCAAAAAATTCAATCCTAAAATTCTGGATAAAAAATTAAAAATTAACGATGTAGTCAGACCGGGCTCGGCTTACATCTTAACCTGGGGCAGAAATCACAGTCAAAAACTGCTTGATAAAATGGCTGGTCTGTTTGATGTTGATATCTTTATCCTCGGCCACCAACCGCAAGAGCAAGGATGGGCTCAAGCCGGTGATAACCTGATAATTATAGCCTCCAACCACAATCATGGTTGCTTAATTCCGATCGACCTGACGAAATCTTACACTATTGAACGGCTAATCGACTCAATAGTACCTCTGGCTTCTATATCTTGAGGTTCGTTTCAGCCTGAATACAGGATGTAAGAGACGACAATGGAATGGTACTACTATATAGCACTGGCGGCAATCATCTCACAATTTCTCTTTTTGCTACAGGCGTATAATAATTATCACTACGCACTGGCGAAATATAAAAAAAAGCGTTTATGGCATGGGCAGCGGGTTGCACTTATTGTGCCATGTAAAGGGCTGGACCCGGATTTTCAAAACAATATCACATCATTTTATAACCAGAACTACCAAAATTATCTATTGTGGTTTGTGGTTGCCGATGAATCAGACCCTGCCTACAGCGAATTATGCAAACTGAAAAATCAACTCAGCCAAACCTCAAAGGCTCAGGATGTTAAAATTTTTATCGCGGGTAAAGGGCAATCCTGTAGTCAGAAAATCCACAATTTATTGCACTGTTACGAACGGATTAGCGATGATATCGACGTTATGGCCTTTGCTGATTCCGATATTTGTGTTCGAGATGACTGGCTCAGCCACTTAGTTTATCCACTTCGTCAGCCAAAGAACGGTGTCGCTACAGGTTATCGTTGGTTTGTGCCGAAAGAGAATAACCTTGCCACTTTGGCCCTGTCAGCAATGAACGCGAAGATCGCTCAATTGCTCGGCAACACTCGATTTAACCATGCTTGGGGTGGGTCTATGGCTATTCGCGTTGGTGTGTTTCGTAGCTTGGGCATTGATAAAATCTGGCCAAAAGTCTTAAGCGATGATTTATCGCTTAGCCTTGCCGTCAAAAAAGCCGGCATGAAAGTAGCTTTCGTTCCCGCCTGTCTGGTGGCTTCCCATGAATCCACCACATGGCGAAAGCTTTTTGAATTCGGCCGCAGGCAATTTTTAATAACTCGTATATACGCCCCGAAGACATGGTGGTTTGGATTGTTTAGCAGCTTATATTCAGTATTAGGTATATGGGGCACAGCCGGCTTGGCAATCTATGCAGCAGTGATTCATCATAAACACCTTGGGCTTTTTATCGCGGTGCCAATTGTATTTTTAGTAAATCAATTGGTCCGGGCAATACTCCGACAGAGAATGGCTGAAAAATTGCTCGAGGCCGAGCGCAGGGCGATAAGAGCTGCTTCTGCAGCTGATATCCTTGCCTGTTGGATATGGTCTTTGCTTTTATTATTTTTTATCATCACCTCGGCGTTTGGCAGAACTATAGTATGGCGCCAAATACGTTACGCATTACTTGGACCAACCGAAATAATCGTGCAGGGGACCCGAGCGCAATAAAATGCCCCCGACAGGATTCACCATTTCCCCATAAAAGAGCTTATAACCTCAGCAACCTGTTAGTTTGTACACATTTTAGAGAATAATAAATATGATGATTGATTGGAATTCAATAACCAAAATGGTTGAAAAGAACTGAAAATATCGTAAAAACAGCCAATTTTACTATGTCCGGCAAACTGTAATATTTTGTGTCATTGTCTTTCAATGATTGACAAAGGCTGAATTTTTTTATATTATAGTATGTTAGAGATTAAACTGCGTAAAGACCGTTTTTTCCCAAGAGGAAGGTTATGAGCTCGCAGAAAGACAGCTTCCTACAGCGATTTAAATGGCATATAGTTTCAATTTGCATTACATTGGTCATTGTGGTTCTGCTCACATGGTTTACTGACATCTTCCGAGAGGATGAGACCCGCCAGTTTGTATTCTTGTTTGGGAGTTTGATTTTTCTAAGCGCGCTTTTAGCAATGGCTTCAAAGTTATTTAAAATACTCGAAGCGCTTCAAAACAACTCAACCAAGCTTGAAGAAGTTACCGGTGCTCTGGAGAAGATACACTCGGGACTAACTCAAATTAATCACAGCACCCGCATAAGTGAAACGGCAAAGGCCATAGCATTCCGCGATGCAGACAAACAATCTTTACGGGAGGCCGTTTTCGAAAAAGTGCAGGAGCAGGATTTCGATGCTGCAGAGGAAATGATTAATGAAATTGCCAAGCGTCCGGAATATCAGGAGCTGGCTGAAGAGCTAAGAGCACAGGCAGAAAGATATCGTACTGCGACCGACCAGGAACGAGCTAATCAGGTTATAGCGCATATCGATAAGCTGCTCGAGGAATGCCAGTGGGCCAGAGCAAGTGCCCAGATTGAAGGGCTTATCAAGGCCTATCCGGAGAGTGAGCAGGCTAAGGCAATGAGGCAAATCCTGCATGATAAAAAGCAAGAGCGTAAAAAAATATTGCTTGCCGCCTGGGACGATGCTGTAAGAGGCCAGGAAACCGACCGTAGCCTTGAGATTCTAAAAGAGCTTGACCCCTACCTTACACCTAATGAAGGATTGGCTTTGCAGGAGGCCGCCCGAGATATCTTTCGAACAAAACTGCATAACCTTGGTATGCAATTTTCCATCGCTGTTACTGAAAAACAGTGGAATAGTGCATTCGACATCGGTCAGCAGATTATTAAAGATTTTCCGAACAGTAAAATGTCTGAGGAAATTCGTGGGAAGCTGAATGTTTTGAAGCAGAATGTCCAGGTGCAGAGTAGTTGAAATTTAGATATTTCTCACTTAAGTACGGACACCACTCTTTAAAAATAACCCATTACTTTCAGCGTCTTCTCGTTTTTGGATTTTTCAACGGGCTGATGTGAACCCTCCCAGGTGGCTCCACCGGAGCCGAAAATAACAGAAAATAAAATCTGGTTTAAGATAGACCAATACAAATGTCGTTTTTTTGAGGTTTTTGAAAGCTTATGGTGACTTCAAGGGAAATAGTTCAAAGGGAACTTTTCTCATTGAAAATCGAACAATGATTGCGTTTTAATCATTGTTACCTGGTCAGGATAAGCTGCGAATGTGTGGATGTGTAATTCGGTTTGCCTGGCCTCGAAGTCAACATAGCAGAAAGGCTGGAGCCTGCCGATTTCCAGCTCCGGGAATTTTACAAAAGCGCCCCGGTTTCTCGCGAAACGCTCAAGGTCGCTGTGACTCTGTCGATACAAATTCGGACTCATCTTCTCGATTTGAAAATCAGTCATATAATTGGCCCCTCGGCTCAAGGTGCATTTATGAGTTCGTGGACCGCGGAATTGGAAACGCTCAATCAAACCTCGGGATGGCAGCATTTGACCCGGTGCACTTACAACCTCAGCAAGACAGATATCGTCGGCAAAAACGCTCACAACATGCGTGCATCCGGTAATCCATATAATCGCCTCGTACTTATCAGTATTTAAACGTCGCTCGGAATATATCTTGAAAAGCTCAGGATGTAAGGGTCTTTGAAAAAGGCTGAACATCAGTTCTTCAACAGCTACATTGATTTGTGGTAGTTCCATAAATGTAAGATCCAGACACAAATATTGTCTTCTAATTTTCACATATTATACAACATTTAAGGCAATTATTCAAGGCTGTTATCAGTATTGATAGGGCCGATATTTGCACTTATGGGACGGACATTTTGCAAGCTACGTAACCTAAAAGAGTAACAGTTTGAAAGTTTTTTTGAAAAACTTAAAAAAAATTGTGGGTGGACTGGATTTTAGTTCTGAAAAAAGCTGGCAGTGATATAAACGGCGAGAATATTGTATAAAGCATGAGTTCCGGCTGTAATTCCGAAACCACGAATTGCAAAAATACCGGCAAAGTAAATTCCTGCAATTGTTCGAAAGGCGAATCTTATTAAATTAAAGGGATCCGTAGCATTTGGTTGGCCGCTGAGAAAATCTACATGATGGTGCGCGCTGAATAGAGCGGCTGATATAAGCACTGAAAGTACGATTGAGTTCTTGTGGCTGATCTTTAAAATATCCTGAAAAAGCAGCATTAAAAGGCATATCAAAATCAGCCTAAAAACAAGTTCTTCGTAAATGCCGGCTCCTATTCCGGTAACGATATTTGCCAGTAGTGGATGTTTTGGCTCAATGCTGTCGGTTTGAGCATTCAGTGGTAACGGACTACCCTCTGTAACCGAAGAGCAGACCGGTGGCGCTATGGTTTGTGTATTAACCTCATTGCTTTCGAACCAGCTAACGTTGCTCTCTGGTCTGGCTGAGCTGCTCAGGAATAATGTCAGTACTATTAATGGCACCGCAAGCAAAATACACTCAACCGCCATGGGTAAAATATCGACAAGCCAAAAACGCCACTGTTTGCCTGATGTGATTTGTAGCGCTATCAGAATTACTACAACCGCCAGCGGAGGCGCCACCCAGGCAAACTTACCGCCGAAACCTAATGATTCGAGCAGATTCTGCAGCCAAACGAATGCAACCACCCGAATCTGCGATTGGTTCAGAATGTCCGTGTTAATGCGAAACGTCCCAATCTCGTAAAAAACAATAAACGGTAGCAAAAAAATTACAGCGTAGATTGGTCGAGATGTCCTTTCCAGATAGGAATCTTTTGTGAAGTTAAACAACTGACTTGTGCTGTACTTGTCTTTCATCCTATAATATTTTTTATTTTAATACTCTTATCTCATGTTTTGTCTTTGTATATATTTCATTTCCGCGATTTATTTTTACAGAGTCTACTTCAATTGAGCCGAATATACAATAAATAAACAAAGTAGATAGTAGGATTCGAAATGAGGTTAAATTGGGACAGAACAAATGGGGGCATATAAGAAGCCGTTGTTATGTTTTCTTGGCGGATGCGAATTCGAATATATTATTTTGGAGTTAAAATCCAATCCGAAAAAGTATTTTGACTTCGATTATTTCAATAGCTTCGAACACCGTGGTCAGACGAATCCCTATACCTTTCTTGCCGACCATGCAAAAGAAGTTATCGAGCTCAAACCCGATGTCGTTGTCCTCTCGCAGCACGACTCTATGATGGGGCCGATTGGGTCAATTCAGTTAAATCAATTCACTTCAAGAGCACAGCAGGACCAGGGACTAAAAGAACTCATTGACCAGTGTGAAGCAGTGATAACAACCCTCTCAGTACTTAATGTGCCCGTTATTATGCAGTTTTTCCCCTGGTTTAGAGGAAATATGCTTAATCGGTTCAAGCACACATCGCCGCTTTACAACGAAGAGCAGTTCATGAGAAAATATGTTACAGCGATGGAGGAGCTTACCGTTAAGTATCCAAACTTTTATTTCCTCAATCTGACCAATGTCTGTTCTATGTATGGATTTCGGCAGACCCTCAAACAATGGGATGCTCCCTGGTACAGCCATATCACCTATCCCGCCACTTATCTGGCACAGGAATATACTCACCTGATTAATTATGTGCTGCGACGCAGCAAAAAGGTTAAATGTGTCATAGTGGACCTTGACAACACAATGTGGAAAGGTGTTATCAGGGATGTCGGCGTAGAAAACCTCGAAATCAGAATTGACGGAGAGCGGTTTCACTGGAATGTGTTGGCCATCCTTCATGCAAGGGGTATTCTCATCGGCGTAATAAGTAAAAACGACCAATATCTTGAACTTGATATAAAAGCTTTTATCAAATCTCATCTTGCCGGCACCGAATTCGTGTGCTTTAAACTGAATTGGAAGGACAAATGGGAAAATCTTTTAGAAGTCCGGCAGCAATTGAATATCGGCCTGGATTCCATCGCGTTCATAGACGACAGCCGGTTCGAGAGAGAACAAATGAAGGTGATGCTTCCCGATGTAAGAGTATATGACCAGAACATCTTCGAACAATTGCTTTACCTGCCGGAATTTCAACCTGAGTTTATTACGAATGAAAGCAAAAACAGGACGAAGTTTTACGTTCAGGACACTGAGCGTAAAGAATTCCAAAGTATGCTGACCAGAGAAGAATTTCTCCGGCAGTGTCGGTTCAAAATCAAAGTAGAAAAAATGCAGCCTTACCAGGTTGACCGGGTCACCGAATTGATTCAACGTACGAATCAGTTGAATACATCCATCAAACGTTATACGAAAAATCAGATTATCTTTTATAGCCAGAACCGGAACTGTGATATATTCACGGTAAGTGTTTCCGATAAATTCGGTGATTATGGATTGGTCGGTGTTTGTATAGGTTTCCATAAAAGTAATATTTATGAAATCGATACGCTGCTTTTCAGTTGTCGTGTTATGAGTAAGGGCGTTGAAGATTATATGCTTACGTCGGTTCTTAATTACGCCGGTACGAATAATTTTGATAAAGTGGTTCTTCGATTTAATCAAGGCCCGAAGAACGACCAGATGCGGGCCATCTTGAGCGATAATAACTTTGTCGAATCCGTTGTCGATGACGAGCAACTGGTTTACAGTTTTGACCTGAAACAGCAGCAAATAAAACCGTTCCCGGAATGGTTCCCGTCACTTCAGCCGGACACTACAAAAGAGCCGATGGTTTCGGTATAATTGTTCGTATAATGTACCATGAAGATTTAGCTGAGATTTATCAATTGTTATACGATGCCTTTGGTCCTCAGCACTGGTGGCCCGGCGAAACCCGATTCGAGATAATCACCGGTGCAATACTAACTCAGAATACAAGCTGGGCCAATGTCGAAAAGGCAATATCGAATCTAAAATCCGCTGACCTTTTGGCCCCCCGGAAAATAAATCAGCTTGACACCTCGCAACTGGCCGAGCTTATTCGGCCGGCAGGCTATTTCAATATAAAAGCCAGGCGTCTTAAAAACTTCGTAAACTGGCTTTTTGAAAATTATGAGGGCAAGCTGGAAAATCTTGAAAACATTGAGACCGAACGGCTAAGAGTTGAGCTTCTATCGATAAAAGGAGTTGGTCGAGAGACGGCCGATTCGATTTTACTTTATGCTTTCGACAGGACTATTTTTGTCGTAGATGCCTATACCGCGCGAATTGTATGCAGGCACGGACTAATTGGGCCGGATGCTGATTATGAACAATTAAGAGAATTGTTTGAGTCGAATCTGCCGCAGGATGTTCGTCTTTTCAATGAGTACCATGCGTTGGTGGTAAGACTCGGCAAAGAATTTTGCAGGCCGAAAGCCAGATGCACTGACTGTCCACTGGAAAAATTACCTCATACCCTGGACATCGAATATGTCTGAACTTTCGCATACCAACGGAAACGGTACTAAAGAACTTTTTGGCCGGGCTTGGCTCCGGTGTCGGCTGATAGCATGAAGATGTCTTTTCCGCCGGTGCCTGCTGCCAGAATCATACCTTCGGACAGTCCAAACCTCATCTGTCTGGGTTTGAGATTGGCAAAATAAATTACAATTTTGCCGGTCAATTCCTCCGGCTTATATGCCGTGGCTATGGCGGCCATAACGCTCTCTTCCGGTCCGCCGACATCCAGATTTAGCCGCAGAAGTTTATCTGCGCCTTCGACAGCCTCCGCCTTAATTACTTTTGCGATTCGCAGGTCGATTTTGCCAAAATCTTCAATAGTACATTCCGGCTTGAACGGCTCGGCGGGAGCTGTAGTCCTCGGTTGAGGGCTTTGAGTTTCCTTGCTTTCTTCTATCATCATATTCACCTGTTTTTCATCAATTCTTTCGACCAATCGTTTAAAATTGTTTATCTTGTGATTTTCTAAGACATTTCCAATATCAGCAAAGGTTAGTTTGTTCACGTTAAGTAATCTTTCGATCTTTTCTGCAAATTTTGGCAGAATTGGCTTCAAATAAATCGTTAGAATTCTCACAGCATTTATTGCTGCCGTCAAAGTGGCATGAGCTCTTTGCCGATTTGCCTTGACCGTGACCCATGGCTGATTCACTTCGATATAACGATTCACAGTGTCGGCCAGTCCGCTGATGACGCGAACTACACCGGCATACTTGAGATTCTCGTAACCCCAAGTGACTTCCCTCTCTGATACCGCCAAACTTGCTATCAGCTGCATTCCCTTGCCGTCTAATTGACCAAGCTGACCACCAAAGTGTTTTGTTAGCATCGGACCCGAGCGTGATGCTATGTTTGCGAATTTGCCGACCAAATCTGAATTTATCTTGTTTATGAAATCCTCAACTCTCAAGTCTATATCATCGATACTGTCTGTCAATTTGCTTGCGTAGTAGTATCGTAAATATTCGGGGTCAAGGTGTTTTAAAAAGGTGCTTGCCTTAATAAAAGTCCCTCGGGACTTGCTCATTTTTTCGCCATTCACGGTTAGAAAGCCATGAACGAATAGCTTGTCGGCGGTTTTAATGCCTGCGGCCATCAGCATTGCGGGCCAGAAAAGCGCATGAAAATACATAATATCTTTGCCGATGAAATGGTAAAGCTCGTATTCGCCGCTGCCTGCTCCCCCAGAGCCGGTACCCGGCCAGAGTTTATCGAAATCCAGGTTGTTCTTATCG
>CAZJIR010000032.1:3238-13401 GCA_964546095.1 uncultured Pirellulales bacterium | reverse complement strand
TCATACCACAAATATAATCCGTCATAAGTTGCATGCTACAGTATTCAGCAGGAAACCTCTTTTCTTTCACGGCCCTATCATATACTACACGATAATTTCTTGAGGTCAAATCTAAAATTTTACGTGCAAAGCCCTTTCCCTCTCTGCTGCCTTCTGAAGCCCCTTCCCAAAATATATCCATCAAATCATGCATTACCTGCCGCCCCATTAGTTCTAATTTTAGAGTCTCATTTGAACGATATATATACTTTATTCCCACCTCCTTACAAGCTTCGATCAATGCACCAGCCTCACTGTCTTTGTACAGTTCACCATGATAATCACCATTCATAATGTCTTTATATTTCTCTTTAAAGGCTTTTTCAATTGCTTTTGCCGATTCAATTATAACATGTATGCGAAAAGCCTGAGCCATGGTATTATCATGCGGTTTGCCCTTTCCAGGAATTGTTCTCTTAGCCTTTTTAAAAATTTCTCGGGCTCCTGAAAAACAGATTCTCAATATATTCTTTTTTGTTTGGGAATATTTTTTCAATGCCTCTTTGAATTCTTCTTCAAGTTTATCCTTAAGGTCTTCCCAACCAATGATACCTTTTTTGACTCCATCTTCTATATCGACAACCGAATACGCTATATCGTCGGCAGACTCTACAATATACGTTATCGGATTTCTTGTGTTCTTCGTTCCGGTTTCTTCTTGAATTTTCTCTATAAGCTCCTGTTCGGATGTAAAATATCCAAGTTTGGATTTTTCATGCCGACTTTTAGTTATTTCATTTGAACAAGCAATATATTTACAAGCAGCAGACATTGTCGCACAGGTAAAATTAAGTCCATAAAAATCAGCCAACACTTGTAATTTGGAAATAAGTCTAATCGTCTGTGCGTTACCTTCAAACTTCAGAAAATCTTCCTTCAGATGTTCTGCATTTTTAGCAAAGCTAAAGAAATTGCTGTCCTTTCTGTCTTTACATTTAAACCATTCTTGTATAGCCTTCTCGCCAGCATGACCAAATGGCGGGTTTCCTAAATCATGGATCAATCCGCATGTTGAAGCTATTATTTCAATAGAATCCCTTTGTTTGCTATCTATTTCTTTTTTCTTTTCGAAAAGCCAGTCACCTATGCCTCGTGCCATATTACGAGCAATGTTCGAAACCTCCAATGAATGTGTCAAACGAGTTCTAACAGAATCATTAGGCTCAAGGGGAAACACTTGGGTCTTATCCTGCATACGACGAACAGGGGTACTAAAAATTGCACGATCATAATCTCGTCCATGCTGAGTTCGCTCATCTGGTTTTGATGGATTTGAAGACTTGTCCTCGATTAATTCCCGTATACGTTTCTCAGATAATAATTTCTCCCATTCCATAGACTCCACCTTCTTCTCCATAAAAATATATTAAGATTACAATCCCTTTTCCTCACAACCAACAATGTTTATATGGTTTCAGCGTAAAAAGCTGTAGCCGTTTCACTGCCCGCACAACACGCATTCTTATTCAATATGTAAGTCTGTTTGTAAAACAAATGCCCAAAACATGAGTTGCTAATCAAAGTTGTTCTCGCTTGCTCGCTAATCTATTATTAACTTATACTGTCTAAAACAAATTTTCAAGAAAAATTCGTATCTTGATTCTTGACGCATTTTTACCTTCGGTTCGCACTGTTTTTTACCATATTCACCGCTTCGCGTTTGCATGACAGTTTGATGCTCATGCTGGCTTACGGCAGAAATGCTATATTCAAACTATCTTCTCTTATTTACTTACCTATAAGGCACCTCATGCTGGCCAGAGTTTACCCCCGAGGGGCTACACTCATAAGTCGCAACAGGGGGGCAGAAATACGTCTCTCCGAGTATCAGGTATACAGTGGGGAGTCTCGGAGATTTAAAACCGATTTCAATTGATTTTAGAGCCAAAATATGGTATAATACCCACTGTTGCCTGCCCCTTAGGGGGCCAGACGGCCGACGGAGTTTACCCGGCTTTAGACGGGCCAGCCGGCGACGAGACATTTCATTTTACATGTCTAAATAGTCAATATTCTCTAAAATTTCGGATTTAGAGTTTATGCAAAACACGCAATACACAATACGTATCATGGCACACTCTACGCTACCCGCTGGACGCTATACGCTGTGCATGACGCCCTTTACAAATGTAAAGAATGTTCGACAAATCAGACTTTTTATGCAAAACAAAGCCAAAGTTAAAATAGGCGGAATAGATAAAATAACGCCAATTCACGTTTTTGCGCGGGCAGGAACTTTAACGATAACAGTTTATGATTTTACACGCGGAAACTTACCACCCTATAAGGGTGGGCAAAATAGACCTAAGCTCTTTGAAATAAAAAGAATACGGAAAAAATGGACATTTGGCCAAATCAGAAAACAAACCATGCCCTGAGCGAAGCGCAGCGGAGTCGAATGGGCCAAAATTTTCAAGCATGAGCTTTTCAGACATGAATTTTACAGTAAACAATCACAGTTCACGAATTCTGTTCCATCAACTTGATAAAATCGTCGAACAGATATTGTGAATCGTGAGGGCCGGGTGAGGCTTCGGGATGATACTGGACGGAAAAGGCGGCCATGTCTTTGCAGTAAATTCCTTCAACCGTATTATCGTTGAGGTTCAGATGCGTCATCTCAACATCTTTATTGTTAAGTGAATCCATATCGACACAAAAGCCGTGGTTTTGAGATGTTATTTCGATTTTTCCTGTTCTGAGATTTTTGACAGGGTGATTTGCGCCTCTGTGTCCGAATTTGAGTTTGTATGTTTTAGCTCCGAGCGCAAGGCCTAAAAGCTGATGACCAAGACAAATTCCAAAAATCGGCACCTTACCAAGAAGCTCCCTGATGGTTTCAATTGCATAGCTTACAGGCGCCGGGTCACCCGGGCCGTTGCTTAAAAACACTCCATCCGGCTTTTGCGCCATAACCTCTTTGGCCGTAGCGGCAGCCGGCACAACGTTTACCTCACAGCCATGCGAGCGTAACAAGCGAAGAATATTGTGCTTCATACCATAATCAAAGGCCACAACGCGGTATTTCTTTTCGGGTTTTATTTCCTGATTGCTTAATACATCAATTACACCTTTGTCCCAACGGTAAGGTTTTTTACCTGTTACGTTTTTAACTATGTCTCTTCCCACAAGGCCCGGATATTTTTGCAGCTTCTTTTTCAGATTCGTGATGCCGAATTCGGTTGAAGAAATAATGCCCTTCATCGCCCCGGCGATTCGGATATGCTTTACGAGCGCTCTGGTGTCGATGCCTTCGAGCCCGACGACTTTATTAGCTTTAAGGTAATCACTCAAAGATTTTGTATTTCGCCAGTTGCTTGGATAATCACAGTTTTCCTTAACGATAAAACCGCTGGCGAAGACCTTTTTGGATTCCCAGTCATCTTTGTTCGTGCCATAGTTTCCTATAAGAGGATAAGTCATTGTGATTATCTGCTCGTGATAGGATGGGTCGGTCATTATCTCCTGGTAGCCGGCCATGCTGGTATTGAAAACAACCTCTCCACACTTCTGGCCTTTGGCGCCAAAAGATGTGCCTTCGAAAACTGTGCCGTCTTCCAATAACAGAATAGCTTTCACCGGTTAGTTTCCTTTTTGTCGATAGTATAACTGAATAGGCTTGACGCCTACTTTTCTTTGCTTCAATGCTTCAATGGCTTTTGCCACCGCCATAGCGCCTCTTATTGTTGTTACATAAGGGACCTGTTTGTCGAGGGCGTTTCTTCTTATCGAAAAGGAATTTTTTATCGACTGCTTGCCGGATGTAGTATTTATAATCAGGTCTATTTCGCCGTTTATTATTGAGTCCACAATATTTGGCCGGCCTTCGGTCATCTTCAGTACGAACTGCGAGGGAATATTGTTTTTGATAAACTCAATACAGGTGCCTTTGGTAGCGATAATGTTAAAGCCCATCGACTGCAGCTTGCGTGCAACTTCAACCGCTCTGGGCTTGTCGCTGTCTTTTACGCTAAATAAAACGTTGCCGGAAACAGGAAGTGTATTTCCTGCTGCAATTTGTGATTTTGCGAAAGCTATGCCGAAATCGTCGGATATACCCATGACTTCACCCGTCGAAAGCATTTCGGGCCCCAGAAGCGTATCTATGCCGGGGAATTTAAGGAACGGGAATACTGCTTCCTTGACACAAAAGTGGCTGCGCTCGACTTGCTTTGTAAATTTCAGCTCATCCAGAGTCATCCCCGTCATTATTTTGGCTGCGAGTTTTGCCAGCGGCACACCGATAGATTTGCTTACAAACGGGATGGTTCGCGATGCCCTCGGGTTGACTTCAAGAATATAGACCTGGTTATCCTTGACGGCAAACTGGATATTTATAAGGCCCTTGACTTTTAGTTCCAGTGCAAGGAGTTTTGCCTGTCTTTTAATTTCCGCCAGGACTTTTTTGTTTATTGAAACAGGAGGAAGGGAACAGGCACTATCACCTGAGTGAACGCCTGCTTCCTCGATATGTTCTATTATCCCGCCGATGACGATTTTTTTACCGTCGCTGATGGCATCGACATCCAGCTCGGTGGCATCGTCGAGAAATTTATCAATCAGAATCGGATGTTTGCCGGAGACTTCAATCGCTTCTTCGACACAGGCTTTTAGCTCCTTCTGGTCATGAACAATCTGCATTGCTCTGCCACCTAATACGAAGGAGGGTCTAATCAACAGTGGAAAGCCTAACTTTTCTGCAATTTTAAGTGTTTGAGCATAAGTTGTTGCTGTGCCGCTGTAAGGCTGGCGAAGTTTTAACTTTTCAACGAGTTTGTTGAAGCGTTTGCGGTCCTCGGCCCGGTCGATACTGTCGGGTGAAGTGCCTATTATTTTCACCCCCGCTTTTTCCAATGGCACCGCTAATTTCAGAGGGGTCTGGCCGCCGAACTGGACAATGACGCCATCGGGCTTTTCCTTTTCGACAATAGACATCACGTCTTCAAACGTCAGCGGCTCAAAGTAAAGTCTATCCGAGGTATCGTAATCGGTGCTGACTGTTTCAGGATTGCAGTTGACCATTATCGATTCGATGCCTATTTCCTTAAGCGCAAACGCAGCATGTACACAGCAGTAATCAAACTCAATTCCCTGACCTATTCGGTTAGGTCCACCGCCAAGGATGATGACTTTTCTTTTGTCAGTCGGATTCGCTTCGCACTCAGTTTCAAAAGTCGAATAAAGATAAGGAGTAGTTGCCTCGAATTCGGCGCCGCACGTATCAACAATCTTATAAACCGCATTTATATCAAGGGCCTGCCTGTCTTTGCGCAGCTTTTGCTCTTCTACACCCGACACAGATGCCAGATACTTGTCGCTGAAACCATAGCGCTTGGCTTTTAGCATTAATGCCCGGCTGAGCTTCTTACCATTCTGCTTTTTTATCTTCTCTTCGAGCTTGATGATGTCCTTTATATTATTAAGGAACCATGGGTCTATTTTTGTAAGAGAAAATATCTCTTCAACCGACAGTTTTCTGCGCAAGGCTTCAGCAACGTACCAGATTTTATCCCAGCAGTTGGTTCTGAGTTTTTCTTTCAGCTTATGTGCAGAAAGGTTATCAATATATTTGTTATCGAGCGAATACCGGTCAATTTCGAGCGACCTAATGGCCTTTTGGAATGATTCCTTGAACGTTCTGCCGATAGCCATGGCCTCACCGACCGATTTCATCTGCACGGTCAGCTCAGGATTGGTCTTCGGGAATTTTTCGAACGTAAAACGTGGCCATTTGACAACACAGTAATCTATGGTCGGCTCGAAGCAGGCCGGTGTCTTTTTGGTAATGTCGTTCGGTATTTCATCTAAAGTATAACCAACAGCCAGAAGCGAAGCAATCTTGGCGATGGGAAAGCCGGTAGCCTTGGAAGCAAGTGCCGAGCTTCGCGAAACTCGCGGATTCATCTCAATTACATAAAGCTTGCCATTGTCGGGATTGACAGCAAATTGTATGTTCGAGCCGCCCGTTTCGACACCGATAGCCCTTATGATTTTCAGAGAAGCATCGCGCATGAGCTGATATTCTTTATCGGTGAGCGTCTGGGCGGGGGCAACTGTGATACTGTCACCAGTATGAATACCCATAGGGTCGAGGTTCTCGATGGAGCAGACAATGACGACGTTGTCCTTTTTATCCCTCATTACCTCAAGCTCGTATTCCTTCCACCCAACGACAGATTCTTCGACAAGCACCTGACTTTTCGGGCTTAGGTTCAAGCCCCAGTGGATATATTCGGCGTACTCTTCGGCGTTGTAAGCGACGTTTCCACCCGTACCACCTAAAGTATATGAAGGACGGATAATAGCAGGGTAACCGACATACTCAATGATTTTTTTTGCTTCTTCCCATGTATGGGCAAATCCACTCTTCGGCACTTCAAGACTGCACTCGGCCATTACCTTCTTAAAGCGGTCTCTCTCCTCGGCCTTTCTGATTGACCTTAGATTGGCCCCCAGCATCCGGACATTATACTTCTTTAAAACACCACTCTCGGCCAGTGCCACGGCGGTGTTCAGGCCGGTCTGTCCCCCCAAGGTGGGTAGAAGGCTATCAGGTCTTTCTTTGGCAATTACCTTGGCGACAATCTCCGGCGTGATAGGCTCGATATAAGTCCGGTCGGCCATCTCAGGGTCGGTCATTATCGTAGCGGGGTTGCTGTTAATAAGAACAACCTTGTAGCCGGCATTTCTAAGAACTTTACATGCCTGGGCACCGGAATAATCGAATTCACAGGCCTGGCCTATCACAATCGGCCCTGAGCCGATGAGCAATATTTTCTTTATTGATTTATCTTTTGGCAAAATCTACTTCTATCAATATCATTAAAGTCAAGTTCTCAGAAATCAGCACTTCGTTGGTATACTGACTCATTGGCGAAATAGTTCATTACTTCGTAACTAAACACCCTTCATTTTCTTTTTGCTTTATGTCTGCATGATAACTCTGAACCGACTTGACTTGTCCCTGGTTTTGTTGACAAGCAGCTATGCCCTTTGCAGTTGCAGCAGCAGCGGCCACTGTTGTAATGTACGGTATCTTGTATTTGATAGCTGCTTTACGAATATATGAATCATCATGTTGGCTTTGTCTGCCGCTCGGCGTATTAACGACAAGCTGGATTTCACCGTTCTTTATACTGTCCAGAATATTCGGCCGACCCTCATGCATTTTCAAAATACTTTCCGATTCCACGCCGTGCTTCGATAGAAGCTCACTGGTTCCCTGGGTGGCTTTGATGTTGAAGTTGAGATTCTTAAACTGCTTTGCTACTTCAATCGCGGTGGACTTATCATCGTCTGAGATTGTAATCAGGACGGTTCCTTTTAGGGGCAGTGGTAATTGTGTCGCCTCCTGCGCCTTGTAAAAAGCAAGGCCGAAAGAGTCTGCTATTCCCAGTACTTCGCCAGTTGAGCGCATCTCAGGGCCTAAGAGGGGGTCTACCTCATGGAACATATTGAATGGGAATACGGCCTCTTTAACTCCAAAATGAGGTATAGTTAATCTCTTTAAATTCATATCAGAAAGACGCTTGCCAAGCATAAGCTGCGTGGCGGTGCGAACCATAGATATACCACAGACCTTGGAAACCAACGGAACTGTTCTTGAGGCACGCGGATTGGCCTCAAGAATGTAAACAACATCATTGGCAATGGCGTACTGAATATTCATCAACCCGACTACTTTAAACTCAATAGCAATTTTTCGATTATAGTCATAAATTGTTTTGAGATGTTTTTCGGGAATACTGACAGGCGGGAGCACACACGCAGAATCACCTGAGTGGATGCCTGCAAGCTCGATATGCTCCATAATCGCAGGTACGAACGCATCCGTTCCGTCGGCGATAGCATCTGCTTCCACTTCGATAGCGTTTTCCAGAAATTTGTCGATTAAGATAGGTCTTTCAGGAGAAACATCGGTTGCTCTTGCGACGTAAAACTTTAGCATTTCTTCATCGTAAACGACCTCCATTGCCCGGCCGCCGAGCACATACGAAGGTCTGACCATTAAGGGATAGCCAATTCTCCTGGCGATTTTAAGTGCTTCATCCAGATTACTTGCCATGCCGGATTCGGGCTGCGGGATGCCGAGTTTTTTCATTAACTTGCGGAATCTGTCCCTGTCTTCGGCAAGGTCGATTTTTTCCGGTGAAGTCCCGAGAATTTTTACCCCGGCCTGCTCCAGTTCTGCGGCGATATTAAGAGGTGTTTGGCCGCCGAACTGGACAATAACGCCTTCGGGCTTTTCCTTATTATAAATGCTTAGCACATCTTCAACCGTCAGCGGCTCAAAATACAGCTTGTCCGAGGTGTCGTAATCCGTGGATACGGTTTCAGGATTGCAATTGACCATAATGGTTTCATAGCCTTCATCTCGAAGAGCAAAAGCGGCATGAACACAGCAATAGTCAAACTCGATTCCCTGGCCGATGCGATTTGGGCCGCCACCTAATACCATTATTTTGCGTTTATCACTGACTTCGACTTTATCCGGGGCGTTATAAGTGGAGAAGTAGTAAGCGGCATTTTCCACACCACTTACAGGAACAGGCTCCCAGGCCTCAACAACATTAAGGCCCTGGCGTCTTTTCCTTATCTGCTTTTCGGGGACATTCAGAAGCTGGCCTAAATACTTGTCTGAAAATCCATCCTTTTTCGCCCGAATTAGGAGCTTGTCAGGTAGTTTTTTAGTTTTGTATTTTAAAATCTGTTCTTCAAGTTCCACCAGTTCTTTCATCTGCTCGATAAACCAGGGTTTTATGTAAGTCTTTTCAAAGAGCGTGTCAATACTTGCACCTTTGCGCAGTGCCTCGTACATAATAAACTGGCGTTCGCTCGTAGGTTCGTTCAGCATTTCCAAAAGTTCGTCGAGTGATTTTTTATTAAAATCTTTGGCGAAGCCCAAGCCATAACGCCGGATTTCAAGGGAGCGAATGGACTTTTGAAATGCTTCCTTATAATTTTTGCCGATGCTCATTACTTCACCGACGGCGCGCATTTGTGTACCAAGCTTGTCTTCAATCCCTTTGAATTTTTCAAAGGCCCAGCGTGCAAACTTTACAACCACATAGTCACCCGAGGGGGTGTATTTTTCGAGTGTTCCGTCACGCCAATAGGGAATCTCGTCCATAGTCAGGCCGCCTGCTAACATCGATGAAACCATCGCGATAGGAAAGCCGGTTGCTTTGGAAGCAAGTGCCGATGAACGTGAGGTTCTCGGATTAATTTCAATTACCACCACTCGGCCTGTTTCAGGGTCATGAGCAAACTGAATGTTGGTTCCTCCAATGACACCTATGGCATCTACAATATCATAGGAATACTTCTGTAAACGTTCCTGTAGTTCGGGGGCTATAGTTAACATAGGAGCAGTACAATAGGAATCTCCCGTATGGACACCCATAGCATCGACATTCTCTATAAAACATACGGTGATTTTCTGGTTTTTTGCATCACGTACAACTTCAAGCTCAAGCTCTTCCCATCCGAGCACGGATTCCTCAACAAGAACCTGCCCAACAAGGCTAAAAGATAGTCCTCTGCTGACGACAGTACGAAATTCCTCAATATTGTAAACCAGACCGCCACCCGTTCCACCCATGGTATAAGCGGGGCGTATAACGCAGGGCAAGCCAATATTTTCAAGCGATTTTTCAGCTTCCTCAAGACTGTTTGCAATTTCACTTCTGGGCATTTCGATACCAAGTGAATTCATCGTGTCCTTGAATGCCTGGCGGTCTTCTCCTCGCTCGATTGCATCGGCTTTGACACCGATAATCTGCACACCGTATTTATCCAGAATACCCTTGCGGTGTAATTCTGAAGAAAGGTTAAGGCCCGTTTGTCCACCAAGGTTGGGCAGCAGTGCATCGGGTTTTTCTTTTGTAATTATCTGCTCGATGGTTTTGACATTAAGCGGCTCGATATATGTGACATCAGCCATGCCTGGGTCGGTCATGATGGTTGCCGGGTTGGAATTAACAAGCACGATTTCGTAACCCAGTTTTCGAAGTGCCTTGCAGGCCTGAGTGCCGGAATAATCGAATTCGCAGGCCTGGCCAATAATAATGGGGCCTGAACCTATAATCAGTACCTTGTGAATATCTTTGCGTTTTGGCATTGTT